>JACNJP010000289.1 GCA_014382465.1 Planctomycetota bacterium | reverse complement strand
AGAAGCCTGCCTGCGATTGACAAGTGAAGATACCACGCATGGTTTGAATATCCCAGATATGAAGGTCTATAGTGAACCTATCCATCCGGGCAAATGGACCTATGTCCACTTCACCCCTGAAGAAAGCGGTACCTATAGTTTTGTCTGTACCATTGACCCCAGGAGGACTACCGATGATTCCCTTCCTGCTCGCCGTCCTGGCCCTCGCTTCGCCGCAGGATCGCCAGGAGACCCAAGACCCCGCCGCCGGCCGCCGCGCCGGCGCCAGCCTGCTCCTGCCTGAGTTCGATCCGGCTCCGCACTTCGACGCCCTCGAGAAGGGCATGAGCAAGCTGGACCCGGTCACCGACACCCTGAAGCAGGCCAACGAGGAGCTGCAGCCGCTGATCGAGGAGTTCAAGATCGACCCCTCGCTGGAGAACCAGGCCGCCCTCGAGAACGCGCTGGCCGGCTTCACCGCTGGGCTGGCCCGCAAGATCCGCGGCGCGCTCGTGGAGCGCGAGAAGGTGGCCTTCGCCTTCCAGGACGTGATCCATGGCGTGTCCGGCATGAAGACCTCGCTCGTTCTCTACTCCGAATCCCTGCACGACCAGGTGGGGAGTGAAGAGGAGCTGCTGCACGAGACCGTCCAGAAGATGGAGGACGCCGCGGTCGCCTGGGACAATGCAGAGGACCCGGAGGAGAAGAAGGCGCGCATGGAGGAGTTCAAGATCTTGCACCGCCAGAAGGAGCGCTACTCCTACCGCGCTCGCTACCTCGGCTCGCTCGCGGGCCATTACGCTTCGCTCGCCGAGGGCGTTTCCCAGCTCGGCGGGTCGCTCCGCACGGTTCAGGGGCGCGTCCGGGATGCCTACGACCGCTTGGACGACGCTGGCGAGATGCTGGCCTTCGCCGCCGGTTACCGCCGCGACGCCACCGGCCTGGTCGCCCGCTACCAGTCCTTCTTCGGCGACGGCGACGCCTCCGTGCGCCAGGTCCTGGAGCGGATCCAGAGCATCCAGGGCAGGCTGGAGATCTTCGAAGGGGCCACCAAGGTCCTCGACGAGGCAGGTCCGCTGATGCCCATGATCTCGGACATGGATGAACTGACCCGCGGTCTGCGCGGCAAGGTCGAGACCGCTGGTGCGGAGGTCGTCCTGAGCGAAGACGACTACTGGTCCGACGAAATCCAGAAGACCCTGAAGAGGGAGTGACCCTCTCAAAAACGGGAAAGGAGAAGAAACGATGATCGCTGCCTACATGATCCTGGCGCTCCTGCCGCAGCAGGACTTCGCCGAAGCCCAGAACACTTACGGCCAGGTCGAGGCCACGCCGACCGAGGTGGTCCTGGCCTACGAAACTCGGGCCGATGCCGCGAGTCAGCGCGTGACCGTGCTGGAGGAGCGGCTGGTCGCGGAGAGCCGGAAGCTCGAGGAGCTCGACCGCCTGGAGGTGGAGCGCTATCTCGCCCTGAAGGGCCACTTCGAGGGAGAGGAGTTGGAGCGCCGCCTCGCTCGGGAGATGCGGGACTTCGAGCTTCGCCGGCGAGGGGTGGAGAGTTCAATCGCCTTGACCCAGATCGACCTCGAAGATGCGAGGGCTCGGACCGAGCAGCTCGAGATCGACCTTCGTCTGGCTCGGATCGAGCGGGGCCTGAGCGAGGGGCCGCCGCAGGATGCGGGCACCCCGGTGACGGACCGGCTCGCGGAGCGGGCTCGGTTGGTCCTCTGGGAGCGCGGGCTGGAGCTGGGCAGCTTCACCATGCGCCCGACGCCGCTGGCCTGGGTCACCTCCAGCGAGACGGAGTAGGACGATGAAGCGGTTCGTCGACGTGCTGGCCTGGGGTTTCTCGATCGGGCTGCACGCCTGGATCCTCAGCCAGGTCCTGTTCCACGGCGCTGCCGAGGAGCAGGAGGTCGCGGACCCCGTGGGGGTGGCTTTCCAGGTAGTGGCCTTGGTCGAGGCCGAGGCAGCCACCGTTCCTGAGGAAGAGGAGGCCGAGGAGCCCCCGGAAGCCCTGGAGATCCGGCCGCCCGCCGCTGAGGAGGTCGGGTTTGAGGCGGAGCTGGTGGAGGAGTGGAGCAGTGAGGCCGAATCGCCTCCCGAATCCGCCCAGGAGGAGCCGGGCGAAGAGACCCCGTCCTCTTCCTCGGACGCGGGGCAGCAATCGCAGACCGAAGACGGACCACAGCGAGAGCCGGCAGATACCGGCTGGGCATGGAACGACGCGGCCATTGAGGCCCTCCCGCTCACGCTGGACCTGCAGGACCGCGAGGATTTCCTCGCCGGCGCCCGGCACCTCGGGCTCCGCTTCCTGGTCTACCCGCCGGTCCGGCCGGCCACTTGGCTGATCGACGTTCCCGGTTGCCGTCCGGACGAGGCGGTCCTGCTGGATCCCGACGCGACCAACCGCTGGTCCGCCCGCGGCCACGATCTCACTCCCGATCCCTACTTCCGGCGGATCCGCAACCAGGCCGCCGAGCGCGTCGGCCGCTCCCCGGTCGGCGCGCGGATCGTTGCCGCGGTGCCGGCAGGCCTGGACCGGCTCTTCCTCGAAAAGGAACGGAGCTACCTCGAGGGCCTCGGAGTCCGCGGGGAACAGGTCCGCGAGCTGACCGCCCGCTTCATTCCGGCCGGGGAAGACTGGACCCTGGAGATCACCGGCGGGCGGTAGGATCATGAAATCTCCCGCTCTTCCCGCATGTCTCCCCCCAGCTTCTGAACCGAGGGAATCCCGTGGCCCATCTCCTTGTCGTCGACGACGCCTTCCACGAGGTCCGGGACGGCTTGGACGCAGTCCTGCGCGAGCACCGGGTGCTGGGCGCCACCTCCGGGGCCGCCGCGCTGAAGCTCCTCGAGCAGGAGCCCTCCCTCGACGCGGTCCTGCTGGACGTGCGTATGCCGGCCACGGTGGGGGAGATCGACGAGGAGGAAGGCCTAGCGGTGTTCGAGCGCATCCAGGAGCTCCGGCCGGAGCTGCCGGTCATCTTCCTGTCCGCCTACGACGATCTTCGCATCATCAACCGCGCCTTGACGGCGGGCGCCTTCTGGTACCTGAAGAAGCCGCCGGACCTGCTCGAGACCCGCTCTCTGGTCGAGCGGGCAGTCCAGGCGGGTCGCCAGCGGCGGGAGTCGGCCGAGCTCCGACGGGCCAAGGACGCGCGCGCCCTCGCCGTCGGCGGGGGTCGGAGAGGGGGCGCCAGCCGACGCCTGATCGGCCTCTCGCCGCTCATGCATCGACTGCGCGCAGACCTCGGCATGTTCGCCGCGACCGACGTGCCGGTCCTGATCCTCGGCGAGACCGGCACGGGCAAGGAACTCTGCGCGCGGGAGATCCATGCCCGCTCCGGTCGCCGCGGCGGCCCTTTCGTGGCTGTGAATTGCCATGAGCTGAACCAGAGCGAGGTCTCCCTGGCCCGCCTCTTCGGCCACGCCCGCGGCGCCTTCACCGGGGCCGCCGAGGAGGCCTCCGGGGTGTTCGAGATGGCCTCCCACGGAACCCTCTTCCTCGACGAGATCGGCGACCTCGACCAGGAAATGCAGGGCCGACTGCTGCGGGTCCTCCAGGAGCGGGAGGTCGTCCGCCTCGGCGCCGGGGAGCGGCCCCGTCCGGTGGATGTGCGGATGGTCTTCGCGACCAACCGGGATCCCCAGGCCCTGGTCCGGGAGGGGAAGCTGCGCGAGGACTTCTACTACCGCATCGCCATCGGGGTTCTGCAGGTGCCGCCGCTGCGCGACCGTCTGGATGACCTCCCCGAGCTGGTGCCGGCCTTGCTGGCCCGAGCGGAGGCGCAGGACCAGCTCCCGCGTTGCTCCGTGGCGCCGGAGGCCGTCGAGCGCCTCAGGGACCACCGTTGGCCCGGCAACGTCCGAGAGCTGGAGAACCTGCTCAAACGGGCGGCGGTGCGCCAGGCCGGCACTGGCCGGATTCAGGAAGAGGACTTCCACCTCCCGGTGCCGGACCTCGCGGATCCTGACCCCGTGGCCGGGCCGTCGGACCTCTTCCAGGAGATCGTCGAGGACGGCGGCTATCCGGACGGGATCCGCAGCTTCCGGGACGCCTACGGCGAGATCGCTCTGCGCGAGGTCCTGCGCAAGGCGGTGCGCCTGACCGGCAGCGTGGTGCGGGCGGGCGAGCTTCTCGGCTTCGTCCGAGCGGACTCCCGCGACAAGGACTTCGAGAACCTCCGCGCCTGGATGAAGAACCTGAAGCTAAGGAAGGCGGACATCATGGCAGAGGGCGGGGCATGAGCAAGGTCCGGTGTCCCCACGAGAGCTGCGGCAAAGCCTCACCGCAGGGGCTCTGCTGCGTCCATTGTGGCGGCCGGTTGGAGGACGCGGCTCCGATCTTGGACGAGGAGCCGGCGGCGCTGGAGGCGGCCGCCGCGCCGGAGTCGGATTCGTCCGCGCCGGTGCTTCCCGAGCCGAGCGTCCTTGCACCCACCCCGAACCCTATGGAGGGCTCTGCGGGGGTCGGCGAGCCGTCCACCGTGCAGCTCACCATGGACACCGGCGCCCGCCCGCGGGTCGGGGCGGCTGGCAATTTGTGGTTCGGGTTGGTGAATCTCGGGCGGAAGGAGGTGGACTGCCACTTGGTCGTGGAGGTTCCTCGCGAGCACCGAGATTGCTTTCCCGGCTCCGGCGGGCGCTGGGTCGGCGGGGGTGGGGTGGCTCCGGGGGCATCGGAGGTCCTCGCCTTGAGTGTCATGGCCCATACGGCGGGGGAGTTCCCTCTTTCGATCCGGCTCTTTGTCGAGATGGGTGACGGCCATGGTCGGTGCAGCTTCTTCCAAGTGCCGATGGCTTCCCGGCCGCACTTCCAGGTCTCCGGCGCACCCGGCGGCGGTTCGATCACCGTAACGAACACGATGAAGGTCGGGACGAACTACGCCGGGGACCTGATCCAGCGGCCGGTTCTGGGCGAGCGAGTCATCGAGCAGATCCGCGAACAGATGCAGGGCGGGCAGGGCCAAGGCTCGTGCGACCCGATCCAGCTTCCCCTCAGCCGACCGCAGGGCGTATCCGGTTGTCATCCCCCGGCCGGATCGAGCTTCGGCCGGCAAACCTGGCGCGTGGATCTGTCGGAGAAGGGGGCGGTAGTCCGGCGGGTCTACCTCCTCGCCCAAGACGAGCTCTGGTTCGGCCGCAACGACCAGGTTCGGGGCTCAGACGGCCGGATTCAGCGCAACGACCTCGCTTGGCGCTGGCTCCCTTGCCGATCCGCTGAGGTTGACCCCGAGCACTTCCGGCGTAACCGCACGATCAGCCGCTTCCACATCGGCGCGGTGCGCGCGTCGGAGGAGCGGACCAGCCTGGTCGCGGGCCGGAGCGGCCTCGTGGTCGACGGCAGGTCCCATGCCGAGGGGGAAGAGGATCCGCTGATGAGCGCTTCGAGTCGGCTGGTGGAACTCGGCTCCCCGCCACTCAGCCTGAAAGTCACCGCTCTCAAGGTTCGGAGCAGCGGCCAAGCCTTCTCCTGGCTGCAGGAGGCTCATTCCCTGGGCGGCCGCAGCGGTCGGATCGACACCGCCTTCCGCCATGACGCGGTCCTGGTCGAGCGTCTCAACAATCTCCCCGAGGTTGCTTATCTCCTGCTCCTCCGAAGGGCCTCCCTTGGGGGCCATCGTGAGGACACTCTCCGCTGGGAGGGGCTGCCGCCCCGAGGAGTGCGCTTCGCCCGCTTCGGCGGTTCGGTCTTCGTGCTTTCTGGCGAAACAGAGCGATGGTGGCGCCCCGTTTCCGATGGCATGGCAATCTCCCTCGATGACGACAGATCGGTGCGAATCGACTCCGCCACCGTGGAGCAGACCAAGCTGGAGGCGGACCTCGTCAAGGAAGGAGAGACCCGATGAGTCTCCCCGAAGACCGAGCCCGCCGTGCCGAAGAGCGAGCGATGGAGCGGATGACACGAATCGAGCAAGCCGCCCACTGCCGATCCAACTGCTCGGCGAACTGGCAGGAGCTGAGGCGCCGACTGGATCGCACTCGCGCAGATTTTCAGCAGCGTCTGTCCGGTGGCCCGGCCACGGCTCCTGAACCCACCCCGCTCGACCGCGTCTTCCTCGAACAGGCGCTCAGCGAGCTGAAGCATGGCGTGGTCGAGTCCTGCTTCTACAATCTGCGGCTCCTCGTGCAGCAGGTCATGCTCGAGGAACTACCGGAGGACGACGACGCGCTCTCCCGCAACCTGCAACGGCTGCGAGGAGTCTCCCAGGAACTGACGGACTTCTTTCGCCAGGCCTCTCCCAGCGGGCCAATCCTCGGCGAACTGCTGCCGGACTGTGCCAGGGACCTGAGCATCGCAGTTACGGACTTGCTTCGGGCGGCGGAGGGGGACTCGTCCGCCCTTGCCGAGGTACCCGGAAGGATCGACCAGGCCCTCGGGATCCTCGCCGCCGCCGCGGCGGACCTCCGCCAGCAGCGGATCTCGTTGCATGGGATTGTTGAGGAGGCGGTCGCCCTGGAGCGGCCGCGACTGACCGAGGCGTCCATGAAGGTCGTCCTCGATTCGCGCGCCGAGGAAGACCACCTCCACGCCGACCGGGAGGCCATTCTCGGCGCGCTCGTCGAGCTGTTGCGCAATGCGGCTGCCCACCGCGCGGAATCCGGCCCCGGCGAGGTCGGCATCGGCCTGGTCTCGCAGGACCGCGCCCTAGTCCTGACGGTTTGGAGCCGCCCGGCCCTCTCCCCGCCCGCCTCTGTCGATGTATTGTTCGAACCCGGCCGCACGCGGAAGGAGCGCGTGGGCGGAGACGGTTTGTTCGCCGTCCGCAAGGTCGTGCGGCAGCACGGAGGTTCTGCCCGCCTGGAATTCGAGGACCTAGAGAAGGTCTTCCGGGTCCTCCTGGAGTTTCCCCGCGGGTTTCCGGAGTAGGTGTCCTCCCCTGCCGCCTCTGCATAGGCAAGTTTCTCATGAAGCGGGTTCTTTCTTCGCCTCCCGCTTCCTCGTCTCCGGGGCCTGGGCTAGGAGTCTGCGCCACAGATCAGTGTCAGGGCGTTTTCTAGGCGTTGCAAGGCGCAGGAGAATCCTGTTCTTCGGGAGGAAGGATGAGGTGACCATGATGTGAACATCCAGAATCGGTCCAGGGATGATGGTGCATCCATAGCCACATGACCCGCTACCCGAACCCTGGCAGGACTGGCTGACGCCTGGATGAGCTCGCCTTCATTCCAGCCCCACGAGCCGTCTTCGGCACCGCCTCCAGCTCAACCATGACCCTCGCCAGGGTGAGGTGATCCACTTCTTCCGGAAGCCCACCGGTCATCCTGCTCGCCAAGAGTTCTTGGTCCTCAGGTTGGGTGATGAGGATGACCCTGACATCCCAGCAGGGGTGGGGCGGAGTCAGGCCTTCCGTTGGGACGAGAGCCGTAACCCAGAACGGGAGCACAAGGTTGAGGGCTTCGTCTTCCTCATCGACCAGGAGGGATCGGCGCCACTTCTTCAAATCAGGGAACGACTCTTTGACCCACGCGGCGGCCTCGGAAATCGCATCTTCCAACCCCTATTTATCCTCCGGGAACATCTCGACCATAGCGAAGAAGGCAGGGAAGGACAGCTCGACCAGGAGGTCGCACTCGGTGAGGTCCTTTCGGTGGATCTTCAGCCACTGCTTTTGCCGGCCATTCTCAGGGGTGCGCCGTCGTCTGGAATAATCGCACCGTCCGATAATTCGCCTTTCTGTCCGGGACTGGTGAGGAGAACGCAGACCCCTCCCATGCCCCCTATGCCCCTATTTCCCCCGACACTCCTTCCCCTCTGCCCCGGCCGAATAACAAGGCCTCGGAGTTGTTATTATCAGACCTTGAGAGGATCCCGCTGAGTCAACCAGGACCTGGGCTCACTGCACGACGAGTGGCACCAAGTTGCTAACGGTGGCCATGCTGGATCCGAACAGGTCGAAGTTCACGGCCTGCAACCAGACAGCGGTTCCGGCCAAGACGGAAGGAGGCACCGGCAGCGGTCCCAGGTGTCCTTCTCCGCGGTGGTTCAGGCCGAACGGATTCAGGACCTTGATGGGCGGGTCGAGGTCCAGCACCAGGCCGCTTGCCAGGATGGTGGGGCCCGGTCCGGTCAGCGAGTAGCACTGGAAGATCCAGGTGTCCGGCACACCGCCGAAGACGTGGAAGGTGGCCGTCCCGCCGACCAGGATGGGATCGACGTGGAGCGTGAGGGTGTCGTCCCCTGGGTCGTTGGGGTCGGTCTCTCCTGGGTCGATCGCGCCGTTGCGGTTCCAGTCCTCGATGCCATCCGAGAGTCCGCCGCCGTCGGTGTCTGCCTTGACGGGCTTGGTGGTCGTCAGCGGGTCCGCGTCGGCCACGAACAGCGCCGGGTCGGTGTCCACGGTGGGGGCGGAGGCGCCCAGCTCCAGGCCGTCCGTGAGGCCGTCTCCGTCGGTGTCGGGATCGCCCGGCAAGGTTTCGGCTCCGGTCCGTGCTCCGTCGCCGTTGCGGTCCTCGAGGTTGTCCGGCACGCCATCGTCGTCGCTGTCGGTGTCCAGCGGATCCGAGGTGGATTGCGGGTCTGCGTCCGGAACGAAGACGGCCGGGTCGGTGCCGAGGATTCCGTTCAGCGGGTCGCCGTTCCAGACGATCTGAGCCAGGCCGTCTTCCTGCCCGTCTCCGAGGCCGTCGCCGTCGCTGTCGAACGCAAGGGGGTCGGTTGTGGTCAGAGGCCGGCCGGGACCAGGGGCTTCCCAGAGGGCTGGGAGGGTGCTCAGGCCAGCAAGGTCCGAGAACCACTTGCCGGGTTCGGCGGTGGAACTGCCGCCGACGTAGGCCGCGAAGGGGGAAACGGAGGGTTCACCCGTCGCCCAGTTGGTGTAGTTGACGGGCTCCCCACTGGTCCAGTTGGGGATGCCGCCGAAGTCGTTGAGACCGATCCAGAAGCCCAGGCCAAGGGGATCGGCTGCGGGAGCGAATGTCGAGGCGAGCCAGTCCGCCTCGGCCTGAGTTCGGACAGTAGCCAATTCGAATCCGCCACCCTTTGCGGCACCGGAGGCAGTGTTCCAGTCTGTCGAGAGCGTCACGCGGAACCAGTTGCCGTTTGGCCCTTGGAGCCACCTCATGTCTGGCCTGGGAGAAAGGACCTCCTCACCGTCCGATAGGCCGTCTTCGTCGGTGTCTTGGTCGAGAGGATCGGTGCCGTGAGTAACCTCCAGAGCATCCGTTAGACCGTCGCCATCCGAGTCTGGATTGGGAATCCACTCCAGAATCGCGTAATGCGTTTCGAACCGGTTTCCCGGAGGGCCATTGTCATTCCAAAGTGGGCTTCCACCGAAATTGATCTCGCAGCCGTCCTCTCCAGCATAATTGTCAGGCTGTCCGGGAGCCCAATTCGTGAAGGTGACCGGCTCGCCAGATAACCACA
>JACNJP010000346.1 GCA_014382465.1 Planctomycetota bacterium | reverse complement strand
TGCTGGACCTCCAGCTCGGAGCGGCAGTGCATCGCCAGCTGGGCGAGGTCGGGGTCGGCCGGCATGGCCGTCAGCCCCCACTCAGCCTTGGCCAGGGCGGTCTCGGCGTCGCCGGCGGCCAGCGCCATGCCGGCCTCGGCGTACATCCGCCGGGCGTAGGAGGGCCGCAGGTAGCCCTGGTGAGAGGCGGCCAGCGAGGCCTTGGCGGCGTCGAAGCGGCGCCTGGCGTCCTGCGCACGGCCGTCGAGCTCGTCGTCGCCGACGATGTGCGGCGTCAGGAGGACGATGATCTCGTTGCGGGTCTCGGTCTCGCTCTGGCCGCGGAAGAAGGCCCCGACGAAGGGCAGCGAGCCGAGGAAGGGCACCTGGCTGGTGTCCGAGGTGGTCGAGGTCTCCATCAGGCCGCCGATCACCACCGTGTGGCCGCTCTTGACCAGGATGTTGGTCGTGACCTCGGTGGTGCTCTCGTCCGGCAGGCCGGTGATCGGGTTGATCTCTCCGTCCGAATTCTCCGGCTTGATCTCCATGCGGACGTAGCCGTCGCCCGAGATGAAGGGCCGGAACACCAGCGAGGTGCCGACCTCCAGGAACTGGACCGTCTGCTGGGTGGTGGTCGCGGTGGTGGTCTGGGTCATGTAGCCGATGCGCCGGCCGATCAGCACCTGGGCGGCGTGGCGGTTGACCGTCAGCACCGACGGGTTGCTCAGCACGGTCGACTGGCCGACGGTCTCGAGGGCCTCGATGAAGACCCCGATCTGGTTGCGCAGGATGCCGAGGTGCAGGCCGTCGCTCCCCGGGGTGGTGAAGCCCTCGGTCTTGGCGCCCAGGTTCCAGGAGTTCAGCTGGCCCTTGGTGATGGAACCGGTGTCGACGCCCTCGAAGACGTTGCTGGTGCTGCCCATGGCCTGGAAGTCGATGCCGCCCAGGGCCTTGAAGTCGACGCCGAGCTTGTGGTTGTTGTTCAGGCTCACCGACAGGATGGTGGCCTCCACCAGCACCTGGCGCGGCGGCACGTCGATCTGCGACAGCAGGCGGTTGACGCGCTCCCAGCTCTCCTCGGAGGCCAGCAGCAGGAACATCTCGCGCGAGGCCTGGCCGTTCCCGCCGGTGTTCTCGGCGGCCTGCAGGCCGCTGCCGCTGGACGGCCCGGGGACGATCCGCTCGTTGCTCGAGATCAGCGGCGTCAGCATCGGCACCACGTCCTCGGCGCGGACGTGGTCGAGGTAGACCACGCGCGGCTCGAATGGGCTGCCGGCGAGGATCGTCGGCGCCTGCTCGCCCTCGTTGACCGACACCGCGACCACGCGCAGCATTCCGTCCTCCTCCTCCAGCTCGTAGCCGTTGACGAACAGCACCTGGCTGAGGGCCTCGCGGGCCGGGACGTCGTAGAGGTTCATGGTCACCGACCCGGCGACCTCCGGTCCGTAGACCAGGTTGAGGCCGAAGGTGGTGCTGAACATCTCCAGCACGTCGCCCAGGTCCTGGTTCTTCAGGTTCAGGGTGACGCGGTCCTTCTCTCCGATGGCTTCGACGCCGGTCTCCTCCTGTGCCGAGAGGAATGGCGCTGTCACGACCAGCGAGGCCGCGAGCACGAGCAGGGTGGTTGATCTCATTGGTCTGTTGCCTTGGTGTCCGATCGCTTCGTGAGTTCCGCCTGGCGGATCTTCAGGGTCAGGACGAGGTCGCCGTCCTGGAGGTCCACTTCGCGTGAACGGACGGCCGCCACCTTGTAGCGGCCGATCCGCCCGCCTTCTTGAACCCGAAGGTCGCCGAAGGCGGCGAAGCGCCGTTCCCCGAACAGGACCGTGCCGGTCAGCGCGGGGATCTCGTCCAGCTCCTCGACCGCCACCGGCCGCTCGGGGAAGCCGTCGCCGGGGTCGAGGGCCTCGTCGGCCAGCACCGCGGGCACCGAGACCGGCCCCTCGGGCACCAGGTCGTCGGGCCGCAGGGCTTCCTGCCAGCCCGCGAGGCGGTCCATGGCGGCCTGGAAGCTCTCGAGGGCGGCCGCCGGCGCGGCAGGCTTCGGCGCGCCGGGGACCGGCGCCGGGGCGGCCTGGGCGGCCGGCGGCGGAGCGCCGCCGCCGGCCGCGGCCTGGTCGTCGCCGCCGAGCACGATGCCGGTCCACGACCACAAGGCGCCGACCGCCAGCACGCCCAGCATGACGGCCTTGCCCGGCTTCTGCTTCAGCTGCGAGCGCAGGTCCTGCTTCTTGGTCTCCATCAGTCGGTCTCCTTCTCGGGGTGCTGCGGAACGGCGCCGGGCAGGCTCGGAATGTTCATGACGGCGAAGAAGCGGACCTGCCCGGTGCGCCGTTCGAGCTCGTCCGTCGGCAGGGTGAATTCGACCTTCTCGAAGCGCACCCGGAGGGCGTTGTTCTCGAGCTCGAGGATGAATTCGACCGCCTTGCGGTAGTCGGCCCGGCCGGAGAAGAACCAGCTCGGCGGCCGGTCTCCGACGCCGAGGTTCTCCTGGCGGATGTCCACCCGCAGCCCGATCCGGTTGGCGGCGTCCACGACGTGGCTCTGGATCAGCAGCGGGTTGAGGGTGTAGTCGAGGTTGTCGAGCTTCT
Organism: Planctomycetota bacterium; assembly: GCA_014382465.1. GTDB lineage: Bacteria > Planctomycetota > UBA1135 > UBA1135 > UBA1135 > J029. Next base: position 6,894 of record JACNJP010000346.1, on the reverse strand, counting down.
CGTCGGCCACCGGCTTGAACTGCTGCCAGCCCGCCCGCAGCTGGTCGCGCTCACCGACCGTGCGGCGGTTCTGGATCGTCAGGCCGTCGATGCTCTCGAGGCGCTGGCGGGCGGCCACGCGCCGCTCCAGCGAGCCCTCGACCGTGCCGGCCCAGAAGAGGCAGGGGACGCCGACCATGCCGGCGAGGAACAGCAGCTTGCGGACGCTCATCGCTTGGCTCCAGGCAGCGCCCGCCGAGGGGCGAGGGTGTCCTCGAGGCTCAGCTCGAAGCGGATCTCGTCCTCGCGGCCGCGGACGATCTCCTGGCGCCGCGGCACGACCCGCTCGAAGCCGGTGAATTCTTGGAGCCGGTCGTCCAGCTCCAGCAGGGCGTTCTTGCCCCGGACCCGGGCCACCAGGGTCAGGGCCACCTCGTCGCGGTCGGCCCCGTCGCGGGCGCCGGGGACGCCGAAGCGGAAGTCCCAGCTGACCTCCTCGATCTGGACGCCGTCGCCGACCCGGGTGGCGATGTCCTTGAGGATCCAGCCCACGGTCGGCCGCTTCAGGTGCTCCGAGAGCGGGTCGATCTGGCGGGCGTACTGGTTCATCTCGGCGTAGATCTGCTCCAGGTCGGCGCGCGCCGCCAGGGCGGCGTCGTCGGGCTGCTCGGCCTGGGTGGCGTGGCCCTCGACCCGCAGGGCCTCGACGGCGAAGGCGCCGGAGACCAGCAGGCAGAGCAGCGCCACGCCGCCGAGGATGACCAGCCGGAGCGGCGTCCGGCGGCGGTCGAGGTGGCCCAGGAAGGCCGAGTCGGGCAGGAAGTCGGCGGTCTTCATTCGAAGCCCCTCATCGCCAGGCCGAGGGCCGGGGCCCACAGGTGCTCCTCGTTCAGGACCTCGGCCGGCGCGTGGATGCCCAGCTCGCTGAACGGGCAGGCCGGCGTGACCGGGGCGTCCAGCGCCTGGTGCAGGGCCGCCTCGACCTCGGGCAGGGTGGCGCCGAAGCCGGACAGGGAGATGCCGTCGAGCTCGGCGCCCTTGTTGCGCGAGTGGAAGTGGCGGATGCAGGCCCGGACCTCCTCCGCCAGCTTGTCGGCCTCCCGCTGGACCGCCCCGAGCAGCTCGACGGCGTGCTCGATGTCGACCCGGTGGAGGTCCGACAGGGAGTCCTGCTTGAGCTCGACCTCCGAGGCCAGGATCGGCTTGGGGGCCAGGCGCTCGCCCGCCAGGTCGCCGAAGGCGGCTCCGGCGAACAGGTCGTGCGTCGGCCCCTCGGCCGGCGCCTGCTTGCGCCGCTCGAGGCTCTCGGCCTCCCGCTGGAGCGCGCCCAGCAGGGTGCGGCCGTCGAGCTGCATCGGCTTGAGGAAGCGCACCTCGCCCTGGTGGAGGATGCCGAAGGCGGTGCGGTCGAAGCCGATGTGGAGGAAGCCCCAGGGCGCCGGGTCCTGGTCGCGCATGGCGAGGAGCGCCCGGGACAGCCCGAAGCTGCTCATCTCCATGCTCACCGGACGCAGGCCCATGGACTCCACCGCGGCGGTGGTCCGGCGCAGCTCGCTGGCGCCGGTGGTCAGCAGCAGCAGCTCCTCGCGGTTCATGCCCGGCGTGCTGTTGAAGGGCAGCCAGCGGTAGGCGACGCCCTCGGGGTCCTCGACCGCCGCCAGCGCCGTCTGCTCCAGCTTCTGCTCCTGGCGCTCGGCCTGGTCGTGGTCGATCGGGACCAGGGTCACCTCGACGGAGTCGCTGCCGAGCCCGACCACGGCGTCCTTGCCGCGCCAGCGGCGGCTCTTGAGCTCCCCGGCGGCCTGCTCGGCGATGTGCGCGTGGCGCGCGCCGCCCTGGGCGGGGTAGCAGGCGCTTGAGCGGACCCTCCAGCCGGTGGCGCCGCCCTGGAGCTGCAGGAAGCGAGCGTCGAGCGCGCCGATGTGGATCGCGATCGGGGTGTATTGGGGGAGTCTCAGCGCCATTCGTCGGTCGCGGCGGTCCGCGTGGTGATGGGCGGGTCCTCGAGGGCGGAGCTGGCGAGCAGGCACAGGAGGACGAAGCCGAGGGCGGCGAGGAAGGCCGCCGTGGGGCGCTTCTGGAACGGGTCTTTCACAGCCCGAAGACCGGATCGCCACCCGGGGTCACGGCGGTCGAGTTGGCGCGGAAGCTGCCGTCCGCGGCGAAGTAGACCCAGCCGGTGCTGTCATTGGCGGTCGCCATGCTGCCGCCGGGCGCGATGATCAGGATCGACTCCAGGTCGTTGTAGGGGTTGGCCGGCACGCCCTCGGTGAGGTACGGGCCGTAGGCGTATCCGGAGGTCCCGGGGGCGGCCGTGATCCCGCCCAGGTCCGAGGCCATCAGCAGCTGGTTGCGCAGCGTGACCTCGTCCCAGCTGCCGCCGTTCCAGCCCGGGAGCTGCTCCTGGTGCTGGAAGGAGTAGTAGTCGATCGCGGTGCGGACCCGCTGCAATTCCTGGCGGGTCGAGGTCGCGCGGGCGTCGTCGACCGTGTCCTGGAAGGCGGGCACCGCCATCCCGGCCAGGATCAGGAGGATGGCGACGACGATCAGGACTTCGAACAAGGTGAAGCCCGTGCGTTCGGTCCGGGTGGTCTGCATGGCTGAGGGCGGAGCAAAGGCTCCACGCCCTCTTCGGCCCAGATCCCGGTTGTTCTTAAGGATTACCCGGTCGGAGGCCCTCCGAGGGCCGGGAATCCAAATTCCGACTTCCTCCGGCCCGGATCTTCACCTCAAGTCCCGGCGGGCGTCCACGCGGGCCGTCAAGGCAGGAAGCTCTTGGTCTCCCGCAGCTTCTTCGGCAGGTACTCCTCGATGACGAAATTCAGGCCCCACTTGGCGAAGGCCTGCTGCTCGGCGCGCACGCCCATCTTCAGCATCTGCTTGATGGCGCTCTTCCACCGCGGCTGGGCCTGGAAGAAGGGGTCGTTCTTGAGGGCGTCCTTGGCGCGCTTGACGTCCACCTGCAGCAGCGGGTGGGTGGCGTCGTCGAGCCCGAAGTCGATGATGTCCTGCGGCGTCACGCCCATGAAGGTGGCGGTGGGGACGCAGAACAGGCGGTTGACGTGGGCCGACGAGCCGGAGCCGACCTTCAGGGTGCGGTAGATGTTGCAGATGCCGTAGGGGTCGCAGTCGACGAAGGCGTAGACCGGCAGCTTGAGCCCCTCGGCGATCCGCCGCACGAAGCGCCGCGTGGCGCGCGTCGGCACGCCGCCCATCTCCACCAGGATGCAGTTGGCAGTGCGCCAGTAGCGGTGGTGGTTGAGGCGCTGGAACATGCCGCCGGTCTCGATCACCAGCACGAATTCGGCGCTGGTCTCGAAGCCGAGGTGGTCGACGGTGCTGGGGATGGTGTAGGCCCCCGAGCCCATCGCGGCGCAGTCGGAGCGGATCGGCTCGTGGGTCTCGGGGTCGCGGTCGATCACCGTCAGCGCCCCGACCACCGAGCCGCCGTGCTCCTCGGGCACGAAGCGCAGCTCCTCGCGGGTGACGTCATGGATCGAGAACATGCCCTCGATGTCGTCGAGCACGGTGTCCGACTCGCGCTGCTCGCCGAACTTGGCGTCGCCCCAGTTCTTGGACACGTAATAGGCCTCCCGCTTGGTGGCGAAGTCCTCGTCGGCGACCATCTCCTTGGCCAGCGCCATCAGCCGCAGGGTCTGGGCGAAGGTCTTGACCGAGTTGACGTCCAGGGTCCGCGTCTTGAGGTTGCCGGCCATCTCGAAGTAGCCGATCTTCTTGTCGAACTTGACGTTGGCCAGGTTCCGCTGCGGCATCTGGATCTGCGGCAGGCCGCCGGCGTTGGCGGTCTGGTGGACCCGCAGGGCGACCTCCCGGATCGAGTCCAGGGCGACCTGCTTGAGGTCCTTGGATGTCTCCGGGACGTGGGCGCCGACGCTGCGCTGGCGGGGGGCCCTGCGCGGCGCCGGGGCCTTGGCGGCGGAGGTCTTGTCGGTGGGCTTGCGTGCGGCCATCAGATCTTCCGGGTGGTCTCCATGCTCTCCCGCAGCCGCTCGACGGTCTCCTCGCGGTCCTCGTCGTCGAGGCCGAGGATCTCCTGCAGGCCGATGCCGACGTGCGGCAGGTACTTCTCGATGTAGCTGCGCTTCTGGAACTCGTTGGTGACGCGCTTGCCCTTGCGGATGTGGACCCCGAGCTTGCGGCCGGCCTCCTGCAGCGCCAGCCGCACCTCCTTGAGGATCTCCGGGTAGGGGGCGATGGCCTCCTTGGCCTCGGAGGTGAACGGCACCCAGACGCTCGCCATGTGGATGAAGATCACCGCCGAGCCCACCGGCATCGCGCCGCGCGACTGCGACATGCCGTAGTTCTTCCACGAGGTCTGGATCACCGACTTGGTGAAGCAGCAGGAGGACTGCTGGAACAGCAGCGGCACGCGGTTGGCGAAGCGCAGGACCCGCACCGGCTCGTCGGCGTTGCCCAGCAGGTCCTCGGTGTCGGTGGCGCCGCGCTTCTTCTTGGTCTTGTGGATGCGGCCCTTGTCGTCGACCTCGAGGCGGTCGTCGCCGGGCTTGCCCCAGGCGATGCCGACCTCGATCTGGAACGGGTTGCCGCGGTAGACCGACGGCGGCCGGGTCGACACCGAGTAGAAGTCGGCGTCGCACTCCTTCATCAGGCCCTCGCGGATCCGGTCCTCGCCGATGGGGGAGAGGCAGGTGGTCGGCGGGGCGCTGATCTTGGTCTTCTGGATGGCGCGGTAGAGGCGGTCGGCCTCGTCGCGGGCGATGCGGGTCGGGTAGGACCGCTCGCCGAGCTTGGCGGTGGCGATGATCTCCTTGGCCACCTTGGGGCCGATGCGGCAGAACTCCTCCTGGAGGAAGCCGGAGAGCCACCGGGAGCTGGTGTCCCGCAGCATCTTCATGAGCTCCCCGAGCTCGACGCCATAAGGGTGGGGCTTGATCTCGGCCGCCCGGTCCGGCACGTCGCGGATGGCCCGCTCGTAGAACCTGGGCTCCTCCTCGCCGGGAGGCTTGTAGCGGATCGAGGTGTGCGGGTTGGAGACCGCGGTTTGCTTGATGTAGTCGTCCACCGAGCGCAGGCCGCGCTGGTAGCTGGCCTCCAGGGTGACCTCGAAGCGGGTGCCGTGGCTCTGATGCCAGTCGTCGAGCTCCTCGTCCTGGGTGATGAGGGGCTTGTTCTTGGTGAAATCCATCTGGATCTCGTAGCGGTGGGCCTTGCCCCGCTTCACCCGCGACTCGATCCGCGGGCCCTTGCCGGTGGTCATCTGGCCGTAGAGCCCGGCCGCCGAGATGCCGATGCCCTGCTGACCCCGGGACTGCCTCCGGGAGTGGAATTTCGAGCCGTAGAGCAGCTTGCCGAAGATGTTCGGGATCTGCGCCTTGACGATGCCTGGGCCGTTGTCCTGGACCACCACGCGAAAACGGTCTTCCTCGAGCTGGTCGATCTCGACCAGGATCTCGGGGAGTATGCCGGCCTCCTCGCAGGCGTCCAGCGAGTTGTCGACGGCCTCCTTGATGGTGGTCAGGAGAGCCTTTCGCGGGTTGTCGAAGCCGAGCAGGTGGCGGTTCTTGGCGAAGAATTCGGAGACCGAGATCTCCTTCTGCGCCATGGCCATCTCCTCCGCGGTGGCGTGCTTTCTGGCGGCCACGTTTCCTCCTTGGGGGGTCCGATTGGCTAGTTTGCTCGCCCGGCGTCCCGATTTCCAGCCTCCCGCCTTGTTTTGCGCAGATCTCCGCCCCGTTCGGCTGCCGAATGGCATTCTTAAGCGGTTTGTTTCAAAAAGCTTTGCGGGAGAAAAGGAAAATGCGACATCCTTCGTGCAGTAAAGCAAGCTCCTAGTCGATAGAGTCCCGACCGGCGCCCCTTCGCTGGTCCAGGAAATACTCATGACGCCCCAAACGCCCCAGGAACCGAAGGCCCGGACCCAGTCCCGGCCCGAGGTCGCTTCCAACGCCCCTCCGGCCGAAGACCAGATCGCCGAGTGGGGGGACCTCGTGTGGTTCGTGGTCAACCGGATCCGTCCCCGGCTCCCGATGTCCGTCTCCGACGAGGAGCTCTACTCCGCCGGCATGGTCGGCCTGATGACCGCCTCCCGGTCCTATGACCCCTCCCGCGGCGCCGAATTCAAGACCTACGCCTACCACCGCATCCGCGGCGCGATCCTCGACGAGCTGCGCCGCATGGATTTCCTGCCCCGCAGCCAGCGGGAGAAGGCCCGGCGCGAGGGCTACGAGCCGCCGTCCTTCGTCGCCATCCCGACCGACGAGGACGGCCAGGAGAGCCTGGTGGCCGACCCGGTCGCTGCGGCCCTCGAGAACCGCGAGCTCGTCGACGCCCTGCGCGAGCAGATCCTCCAGCTCCCCGAGAAGATGCGCGTCGTCATGTCCCTCTACTACAGCGAGGGACTGCGCATGCGGGAGATCGGCGAGCGGCTCCACCTCACGGAGTCGCGCGTCAGCCAGATCCACTCCAACGCCGTCGCCCGCCTTCGCCGCGTCCTGCGGCCCAAGGCGGGAGACTGAGCTTCCTCATTGGTTCGCCTAGAGGCGGGGCCGGCGGCGACGCCGGCTCCGTTTTTTCGATCCTGGCCGTCCCGGGTCCGCGGGCGCGGGCCGTCGAACTCTCCGCCCACGCGGATAGGATGCGGCCATGGCTCCGCGGACGCCCTCGGCCCTGGTGGCGGTGTTCTTGCTCGCTGACGCGGCGGCCGCCCAAGGCGGCGCCTTCTCCCTGCCCGACGCCACGCCGGCGGTGAGCGCCAAAACCGCCAGCTACGACCTCCGGGTCGCGCTGCTGGACAACCGCGCCACCCCGGTCGGCGAGCTCGACGCCACCTGGCGCAACCCCCCCGACGCCCCCACCGCCGAGCTGCCGTGGCCCGTCTCCAACAACGCCAGGCGCGGCCGCGGACCGGCCCTCCCCCCGGGGCAACGGGCCGCC
>JACNJP010000401.1 GCA_014382465.1 Planctomycetota bacterium | reverse complement strand
GGGGCCGCCCCGGCGGGCGCGCCCTCTGCCTGTACCCCCGGTTTTTTCCCCCGCCCCCCCGGCGAATGGGGTTCTCCGGTTTCCACTCGCCCTTCTCCTCCCGCCGGCCGCTCCCGGCCCGCTGCCCCGCCCGCCGCCGGGTGGTCGCGGTGGTCAGCGGCGCCTCCGCCGAGACGGTCGTCGCCGTGCGGGACGGGCTCCTCAGCGGCGAGGTCCTCCTGATCCAGGGCCAGTCCAACGCCCAGGCCGCCGACGGCCACGGCGAGGGCCTGGCGAACCAGTCGCAGCGGCCCTGGGGCCGCTCCTTCGGCTCCAACAGCCTGGACCCGGCCAGCGTCGCGGCCGACCGCAACTGGCGCATGGCCGAAGGCCAGCGCGGCTCCGGCCCGGCGGCGGTGGGGGCCTGGGGCCTGCGCCTCGGGCAGCTGCTGGCGGACCGCCAGGGTGTGCCGATCGCGATCCTGAACGGCTCCCGGGGCGGCACGCGGATCGACGAGCACCTGCGCGCCCCCCTGGACCCCGAGGACCTGGACACGCTCTACGGCCGGCTGCTCTATCGCGCCGACCGGGGCGGCGTACGCCAGGCGGTCACGGCGATCCTGTGGCTGCAAGGGGAGGCCGACCGGCTGACCTCCGGGGCGGACTACGCCGACCGCTTCGACCAGCTCTACCGGGCCTGGGAGGAAGACTTCCCGGCGCTCGAGAAGGTCTACGTGGTGCAGATCCGCTACGGCTGCCTGCCCTCGAACCTCGAGGTGCACGAGGCCTTGCGGCTGGCCGCCAGCGACCACCCCAAGGTCGAGCTGATGGCGACCACCGCCGTCCGCGGCCACGACGGCTGCCACTACTGGTACTCCGGCTACCGCGAGATCGGCGACCTGGTCGAGCGCTTGGTTGCCCACGACCTGTTCGGCGTCCCGGCGATCCCCGGCATGCGGCCGCCGAACGTCCGCCTGGCCCGCTACACCAGCCCGCAGCAGGACGAGCTGCGGCTGGAGTTCCACTCGCCCGCCGCCGCCCCGGTGTTCGAGACCGGCGCCGAGTGGGACTTCCTGCTCGACGGCGGCGCCACGGTGGTCTCCGGCCGGGCCGACGGCGGGACGCTGCTGCTCCAGGTCAGCCCGCCCGGAGCGGCCACCCGGATCAGCTACCGCTCGCGCCCCGGCAACGGCCCGCGGGTCATGACCGGCCTGGGGGTGGGAATCCTCGGCTTCCACGAGCTGCCGATCCGGCCTTGAGGACCTGACCCGCCGCCTCCGATCCGCGTGATGAACCTCGCTCCCGCCCTGCCGGCCCTCCTGGTCGCCTTCCTCCCGGCGTCGCCCGGGCGGGGAGCGGAGTGCGCCGTGCTCCGGGCCGGGGCTGCGTCCGAGACCCGCTCCTTCGCAGCCGTCGGGTCCGCAATCCTGAACGTCCGCGACGACTTTGGGGCCGCCGGGGACGGGACCACCGACGACGCCGTCGCCATCCAGCGGGCGATCGACTACGCGAGTCCGGGGGACACGGTCTACTTTCCCGCCACCACGGCCGGTTACCGGATCGCCTCGGGCTCCACCCTGCAGGTGCCGGCCAAGCACCTGACCCTGCTCGGCGACGGCTGGACCAGCGGCGGCGCGCCCACCCGCGGCAACGGCTACGCGACCGGCAGCTTCTCCGGGTCGAAGCTCCTGCGCACGGAAGCCAGGCCCGCGGGGGTCCTGATCGACCTGCGCGGCGACGTCGTGGTGGACGGCCTCCACCTGGACGGCAATTTCTACGGGCGCTACGGCCGCGACCCCGACGCGGAGGGGATCCAGTGCTGGGGCACCGGCTTCGACGCCTACACCAACCTCACCCTCCGCAATTGCCTGATCGAGGGCTTCACGACCCGGGCGGTGGTCATCAACGGCGTGAACGACGGCCTGATCGAGAACTGCCTGTTCCGGAGCTGCGACCTGGGCGGGGTCTACCTGTCGCGGGTGAAGCGGTGGCAGGTCAACCGCTGCGCGGCCGTGGACATCGGGGACTCCCGGCAGCCGGGCGCGCCCTACGGCAACCACTACCCCTTCGTGGTGACCGCGGTGCCGGGGCAGGCCTCCTGCGAGGACGTGATCCTCTTCGACTGCTACGTGGACCACAACCCGAACTGGATCGGCATCCTGAACCACGGCACGCGCAACTGGCTCGCCCTCTCCTGCCGGGTGAACGACTCCCAGAGCGGGATCAACGACGCCTCCTACGTCAATTTCACCCTCGGAAAGGACGAGCACCACGTCATCGACTGCGTGGCGGAGAACATCGCCAACGGCTGGGGGATCGACCTCAACGGCGTCGGCCGGCGCGGCTCCCTGATCGGCAACCGGGTCATCGATCACGCCACCGCGCCGTCCAACCTCTACGTCTTCGACTGCCCGGTGAAGCCGATCGTGACCTGGAACCAGTGCGACGGCGGCTATGCCCTGGCCGGCAGCCTCGATCCCTTGAAGGCCGGGCAGGCGATCAGCGAGTGGACCTCCGGGCACAACCGCCAGCGCGGCCGGACCATCAGCCTGGCGGACTGGACCAACCTGGACGGCGCCCCGGTGACCCAGGTCAGCTCTCCGACGCCGCCCGCGCCCGGAGGCTTGAAGGCGGTCCAATCGGGCCCCGACGTGGTCCTGAGCTGGCGCTACGCCCGCGCCGACGACCATGACTCCTTCTACCTCGAGCGCTCGGCTGACGGCGAGTCCGGCTGGACCCGGGTGGCCTACCTGCCGCCCCACAACGGGCTCTGGGACTTCGACGCGCCGACCAATCCGAACTGGGTCCGCTTCGATCCCCTGAGCTTCCGCCACCGCGGCGCGAGCGGCGGCTACTACCGGATCCGGGCCAACGACGGCGAGAGCTTCAGCGGCTGGCGCCTGACTGAAGCTTGATCGATCCGGCCGCTCGGTCCGCGGCGGGATTCCTTCGCCCGGCAGCCATCGAAGCCACGGAGGGGCGGTTGGGGCGCCTATAATCTCCGCCCCGCCGCGTTCCCCGGCCGCGCTGGGCCGTCGCCTTCGGCCGGCCCCGGGACGCGCGCCGACCTCGATCCCGAGCCCCGACGCATGCCTTCCGCCAAGATCACCTGGACTCTCATCGACGAGGCTCCGGCCCTCGCGACCCACTCCCTCCTGCCCATCCTGCAGGCCTTCACCCAGGGCACCGGGGTCGAGATCGAGACGGCGGATATCTCCCTCGCCGGCCGCATCCTGGCCAACTTCCCCGAGGCGCTGCGTCCGGACCAGCGGGTGCCGGACGAGCTGAGCCGGCTCGGCGCGCTGGCCAAGACGCCGGCGGCGAACATCGTCAAGCTGCCGAACATCAGCGCTTCGGTGCCGCAGCTCCAGGCCGCGATCCGGGAGCTGCGCGAGCAGGGCTTCGAGGTCCCGGACTACCCCGAGGAGCCGAAGAGCGACCAGGAGCGGGCGCTGCAGGCGCGCTTCGCCGTGGTGCTCGGCTCGGCCGTGAACCCGGTGCTGCGCGAGGGCAACTCGGACCGGCGGGCGGCCGCGGCGGTCAAGCGCTTCGCCCAGAAGCACCCGCACAAGATGATGAAGGACTGGCCGGCGTCCGGCTCGAAGACGCGGGTCGCCCATATGGCAGGCGGCGACTTCTACGGCAGCGAGACCTCCGTCACCCTGGCCGCGGCGACCGAGGCGCGGATCGAGTTCGTGGCCGCCGCCGGCGCCGTGACCGCGCTCAAGGAGCGGCTGCCGCTGCTCGCCGGCGAGGTCCTCGACTCCAGCGTGATGCACGTGGCGGCGCTGCGCGCCTTCTACGCCGAGCAGATGGCGGCGGCCAAGCGCGACGGCCTGCTGCTGTCGCTGCACCTCAAGGCCACCATGATGAAGGTCTCCGACCCGATCCTGTTCGGCCACTGCGTGTCGGTCTACTTCGCCGCCGCCCTCGACCAGCACGCCGAGGCCCTGGCCGGGGTCGGCGCCAACCTCAACTACGGCCTGGCCGACGTGCTCGCCAAGCTCGACCGCCTGCCGGCCGACGAGCGGGCCGTTGTCGAGGCCGACATCCAGGCCTGCTACGCCTCCGGCCCGGCGCTGGCGATGGTCGACTCGCGGCGCGGCATCACCAACCTACACGTGCCCAACGACGTCATCATCGACGCCTCGATGCCGGTGGTGGTGCGCGACGGCGGCCGCATGTGGAACGCCGACGACGCGCTGCAGGACACGGTGGCGATGGTCCCCGACCGCTGCTACGCCACGATCTACCAGGCGGTGATGGAGGACTGCCAGGCGCACGGCCAGTTCGACCCCGCCACCATGGGCAGCGTCTCCAACGTCGGCCTGATGGCCAAGAAGGCCGAGGAGTACGGCTCGCACGACAAGACCTTCGTAGCCCCCGCCGCCGGCACCATCCGGGTGGTGGACGCGGCCGGCGCCACCCTGCTCGAGCAGGCGGTCGAGGCCGGCGACGTCTTCCGCGCCTGCCAAACGAAGGACGAGGCCATCCGCGACTGGGTCAAGCTGGGCGTCGCCCGGGCCCGCGCCACCGGCGCGCCGGCGCTGTTCTGGCTCGACGCCGCCCGCGGCCACGACGCCGAGATCATCCGCAAGGTCGAGGCCTACCTGCTCGAGCACGACGCCGAAGGGCTGGATGTCCGGGTGCTGACGCCGGTCGAGGCGATGAAGGTCTCGCTCGAGCGGGTCCGCCGCGGCGAGGACACCATCGCAGTCACCGGCAACGTGCTGCGGGACTACCTGACCGACCTGTTCCCGATCCTCGAGCTCGGCACCAGCGCCCGCATGCTGTCGATCGTGCCGCTGCTGCAGGGCGGCGGCCTGTTCGAGACCGGCGCCGGCGGCTCGGCGCCCAAGCACGTGCAGCAGTTCCTGAAGGAGGGCCACCTGCGCTGGGACTCGCTGGGCGAGTACTGCGCCCTGGTGCCGTCGCTGGAGATGATCGCCGCGCACACCGGCAACGCCCGCGCCGGGATCCTGGCGACCACCCTGGACCGCGCGGTCGGCCAGTACCTCGAGAACGCCCGCTACCCCTCGCGCAAGGTCAACGAGCTCGACAACCGCGGCTCGACCTTCTACCTGGCGATGTACTGGGCGGCCGAGCTGGCGGCGCAGACCGACGACGCCGGGCTGGCGGCCCGCTTCGCGCCGGTGGCGGCCGCGCTGGTGGAGCACGAGCAGGCGATCCTGGACGAGCTGCTGGCCGCCCAGGGCGCGCCGGTCGACCTCGGCGGCTACTTCCACCCCGACCTCGCGCTGTGCGCCGCGGCGATGCGGCCCAGCGCGACCTTCAACGGCATCATCGACGGGGCGATGGTGGCGTCGGCGTCCTAGCCGCCCGGCGCGGGAGAGGGGATCATCGGTGGGCCATGACCCGCCGCTCCTGCCGTTCCCTGCTCTTCCTGCTCCCGCTGCTCGCCGCCCCGGCGTGGGGCCAGGAGCGCGCCCCGGTCGAGCCCGAGCTCGGCTCCCTGCGCCACGCGCGGGTGGCGATCGACGCCGGCGGCGGCGCGCGGCCGCTGACCTTCCTCGCCGGCCGCCTGGACGAGGCGGACCTGGCCGCCCTGCGCGAGGCGGCCCCGAACCTGCGCGTCGTGGTGCCGGCGAGCCAGGCGGAGGCCCTGGCGCTGGCGCCGCAGGCCCATGGCGTCGACGGCCGCTGGGCCACCGCCGAGTTCCTGCGCGCGGCGGACAAGCTGGTGTGGGTGCAGGCGCCGAGCGCCGGGGTCGACCGCTACCTGGGCCGGAAGGAGTTGATCGAACAGGACCGGATCGTGCTGACCAACATGCAGGGCGTGCACGGCCGGGCGATCGCCGACCACGTCTTCGCCCTGCTGCTGAGCCTGACCCGCGACCTGCGGCCGTACCTCGACCCGGCGCGGCGCGGCGAGTGGAACCGGAGCGGCGGCGGCGCCGAGCCGATCGCGCTGCACGGCCGCACTTTGCTGGTGGTCGGACTGGGCGGCATCGGCAGCGAGGTGGCCCAGCGCGCCAAGGGCTTCGGCATGCGCGTGACCGCCACGCGGCGCAGCGAGATCCCGCCGCCGGCCTTCGTCGACCACCAGGGCACCCCCGAGCAGCTGCCGTCGCTGCTCGCGGAGGCCGACGTCGTGGTGCTGTGCGTCCCCCTGACCGAGGAGACTACGGGCATGATCGACGCCGCGGCGCTGGCGACGATGAAGCGCGGCGCCTACCTGATCAACATCGCCCGCGGCAAGGTGGTCGATACCGACGCCCTCGTCGCGGCCCTGCGGGACGGCCACCTCGCCGGCGCCGGCCTCGACGTGACCGATCCCGAGCCGCTGCCGCCGGAGCACCCGCTGTGGGACCTGCCGAACCTGATCATCACGCCGCACGTGGCCGGCCGGGCGGCGCTGACCGACCGGCAATGGGCCCGGCTCTACCACGAGAACCTGCGCCGCTTCGCCGCCGGCCAGCCGCTGCTGAACGTGGTGGACAAGACCGCGGGCTATTGAGGCGTCGGCCGGGACGCCAGCCGCCTTCCCTGCCAACGCGGCGGATGTCGTCGGCGAGGGGCGGTGGCTGTGGCAGGATGGGGTGGAGCTTTCCTTCGCCGCGGAGGTCTGGGTCGTCGGGAGAGAGGTTCTCCCTTGAGGGCTCCACTTCCGGGTCATTCCGGGAACCTAAATGAAGAACTCCGTCCTGCTGCCCTGGCTGGCCGTGGCCCTCAGCTTGGCCGCGATGTTCGGCGTCCTGCTTGGACCGTCGCAGGGGCCCGCCTCGCGCGCGGAGCCCGCCGGCTCCGCCGGTCCCGCCCTGCGCGCCCAGGTGGAGGAGCTGGCGGCCCAGAACCGAGCCTTGAGCGGGCGGCGGGAGGAGCTCGCGGTGCTGCGGCCGGCCTCCGAGCGGCGGGTCGCGCTCCCTGAGGGTTTGATCACCCAGGAGAGCTTCGGCGCCTTCCGCGACGAGGTGCGCCGGGCCCTGGGGAGCCGCGCCCTCGCCTTGGACGGAGCCGCCGGCGACACCGAGCCCGCTGGCTTCACCGCCCAGGTCGCCGAGACCCTGGAGAAGATCCGGCGCGACGAGAAGATCGAGAAGAACCAGGGCTGGCTGAACTCGCGCAGCGACCGGCTCACGGAGCGGATGCCCGCCCTCGCCGAGAAGCTCGGCCTGGACGTCAACCAGCAGGACCTGATGGCGGCCGCCCTGAGCCAGGCCTACCAGGTGCAGGCCGAGATCGCGCTGGCGGTCGAGCTGGGGGCGGAGAAGCGCGGCGAGGTCGCCGAGGCCTGGCAGGCCAACCTCGACGGGCTCCTGCCCTCCCGGGGCGCCTCCCTCGCCCCGCGGCAGCCCGACCTTTCCCTCGGGCGGGGCGGCGCCCTGTCCCCCGGCGCCAGCGGCGGCAGGGGGAGGTGACCGTGGCCCGCCACATCCTCCTGTCGGGTACGGCGGTCCTGGTCGGGGCGGTCGCCCTGCTGGGCGCGCTGCTCGGCCCCGGCGGGGCCAGCGGCGGCGCGTCGGGGCCGGCGCTGACCGACGCCGGCCTGCGCGCCGAGTTGGACCGCCTCCAGGAGCGGCAGTGGATCCTGGGCCAGCAGTTGGAGATGCTCGAGGACCGGCCGTCGGCGCAGGCGTCGGTCGCGCCGTCCCTGGCCGGCTACGCCACGGAGGATCAGCTCCTGGCCTTGCGCGAGGAGGTGCGGCGGTCGCTCGGGCTGCCGCTGCCCCAGGGAGGGCCGGGCTGGCTCGACCCCGCCTCCGGCGGCTTCGAGGACCTGGTGGCCGAGACCCTCGCCGACCTCCGGAAGGGGGAGGCGGCCCGCGGCTTCCGGGCCAAGCAGGAGGGCCAGCTGCAGCGTCTGGACGACACGATGCCGAAGATCGAGCGGTGGCTGGGGCTGACCCCGGCCCAGACCGGCGAGATGCGGGCGGCGCTGCAGATGCAGCTCCAACGAGACGCCCAGGTGGTCGCCGCCTGGGAGGCCGGCGGGTCCGGGGAGTCGCTCGGCCTGGTCAAGCGGCAGAACCTCGAGGCCCACTACCAGGAGCTCGCCGCGATCCTGGACCCCGGGCAGCTCGAGATCTACTGGGCGCGCGCTCGCGGCGGCGGCAAGTGAGGTCCTGGACTCCGCGCGGGTTCACCCTCGCGCGGGGCGGCTGGGAGTGGCCGCTCAGGGTACGATCTCGATCCACCTGGCGATCGAGCTCAGCCGGCCCGTCCCGGTGCCGGCGTGGTAGCTGGCGGCGGCGAGGTAGAGCCTGCTCCCGATCAGAGGCGCGAGCGCGGAGTGACCGTGGAGGGTGGCGCGGGCGTCGCCCGCGGGCCCCAGCGCTCCCTTGCCGTTCCGGAGCAACGGCGGGCTCCAACCACCGGCCATTCGTCGGAGCAGTCGATCGGAGCTCAAGGGAACGGTCAGTCCCGCGAGCGTGGTCGGACCGGTCCCGGCGAGGCTGGCCAGGACGACATAGGCCTGGCCCGCCTCGCTGATGGGGAAGTCGAGGTCGAGCTGGACCGTGGCTCCCAGCCGGGCAGCCAGCTTGGTGGTATCGGGGATCAGGTAGGGGAGCAGGGTGAAGACCGAAACGCTCCCGGACCTGAACTCGCCGGCCTGGAAGGAATCCTGGCTCCCGACGACCAGGTCCGCCAGGCCGTCGCGATTGACGTCCCCGGCGCCGGCGACGCTCATGCCGAAACGGACGTCGTCCTTGTCGCCATCGAAACGATGGAGCAGCTTCCCGTCCAGGCCGGAGAACAGCTTGGCGGAGCCACGGAATGCCATCCTCCGCGGGCTGGCCCACGGTTCACCGACGAGAATGTCGGGGCAGCCGTCGCCATTGGCGTCGCCCACGCCGGCGACGGAGTAGCCGAAGTGCGGGCGAAAGTCCCAATTCTTCCTCTCCCACACCGGCTGGCCGCCGAAGTGGTGGATGATCCGCCCGGTGGCACCGGAGAGCACGAAGGCGCTTCCCCAAGGAGCCGCCTGCGGCTTCGACCAGCCGGAGGCGCCGACGCCGATGTCCGGGATCCCGTCCAGGTCCACGTCGCCGACACCACAGACGGCCTCTCCGAAGCCGCTCCGCCAGGTCCCGCCAGCGTCCCAGAGGGTGGTTCCGGCCGCGCCGGAGAAGACGTGGACGGCCCCTTGTCCCTCGACGTTGCCGGCGCTCCGGATGGCGGTCGGCTCGCCGACGACGAAGTCGCCACGACCGTCGGCGTCGAGGTCGCCGGTGGCGGCCACCGCGGTGCCGAACCATCCGGATGGATTGCCGCCGTCGAGCCGGTAGATCAGGCCCCCCGTGGCGCCCGAGTAGAGTTCGACCGAGCCGGCCCGGTAGAGGCCATTCACCTTCCTCCCCGGCGCCCCGACGAGCAGGTCGATCACCCCGTCTCCGTCGACATCGTCCACCATGGAGACGCTGGTGCCGAATTGTTCGTCATGTTCCAGGCCGTTGAACCGCCAGAGGATCTGGCCGGTCCTTCCGGAGAAGAGGGCCGCGGCTCCCAGGGCCTTCCAGGTGCCGGTGTTCGCCCAAACGGCGCCGGCGAAGAGGTCCGGCTGTCCGTCTCCGCCGACGTCGCCCGCGCCGGAGCCGGATCGTCCC
>JACNJP010000394.1 GCA_014382465.1 Planctomycetota bacterium | reverse complement strand
CAGCAGGTGGACGCCATGTGGCGCGGGCGCGGCCCGGCGCCGCGGGTGCTCCACTGGGGCACCGAAGGGCTGGTGGCCAACGCGCTGGCGGTCGGCTTCGGCCGCCGCAAGCGGATCCTGGTGAGCGACGCGCTCCAGGGCGCGCTGAAGCCCTTCGAGCTGGAAGCGGTCCTGTCGCACGAGCTGGCGCACTTCGAGCGGCGCCACGCCGCCGCGCTGGTGGCCGGCACCGCCGGGGCGGTCCTGCTGGTCAGCGCGGCGATCGAGCGGCTGGTCCCGGCGACCGCCGAGGACCCGGGGCTGGGTTGGGTGGCGCTGGCCCTGGCCGCCGCGGCGCTGCCCTTCCTGTTCGCCAGCCGCCGCTTCGAGCAGCAGGCCGACCTCGACGCCATCGCCCGGGGGCCGGCCCACGCCGCCGGCCTGGCGGGCGCCTTGACCCTGCTCGGCCGCCGCCGGCCGCGGCTGGCGCTGCGTCACCCGGCGGCCGATGCGCGGGTCGCCGAGATCCTCCGGGCGCTGGCCGAGCCGGACCGCGCGGCCCTCCTCCAGCGCCGCGCCGAGCGCGCCCGCCGGGCCATGTGGGGGCTGTTTCTCGCGGGCCTCGCCGGGATCGCCGCGACAACCTGACCCATTGCTACAAATAGAGTCATCATAATGGCTTAGGGGCGTCGATCTGGGCCCTGCGGGCTTCCCCTGGAGGCTCCGCGCTGGTCAAATGGGAGGGCTGTTCCGGCGCCTTTTTCCGCCCCAGATGAGCGAAGCCCAGACCCCCGCCAAAGAGCACATCGGCAACAGCCTGATCGAGCGCGAGATGCGTGAGTCGTACCTGACTTACGCCCTCTCCGTGATCCACGATCGGGCGCTGCCGGATGTGCGTGACGGCCTCAAGCCGTCTCAACGCCGCATCCTCGTCGCGATGAACGACCTGAGCCTCAGGTCGAGCGGCAAGTACCGCAAGTGCGCCAAGATCGCCGGCGACACCTCCGGCAACTACCACCCGCACGGCGAGTCGGTGATCTACCCGACGCTGGTGCGGATGGCGCAGCCGTTCCGCCTGCGCTCGCCGCTGGTCGACGGCCAGGGCAACTTCGGCTCGATCGACGGCGACCCGCCGGCGGCCATGCGTTACACCGAGGCGCGCCTGGCGGCCGCCGCCGAGGAGCTGCTGCTCGACCTCGACAAGGAGACGGTCGACAAGAAGACCAACTACGACGAGACGCGGTTCGAGCCGGTGGTGCTGCCGGGGCGCTTCCCCAACCTGCTGGTGAACGGCTCGGAGGGCATCGCGGTCGGCATGAGCACCGCGCTGCCGCCGCACAACCCGGACGAGGTCTTCGCCGCCATCCGGCTGGTGCTCGACAACCCGGACTGCTCGGTCGCCGAGATCCTGGAGGTCATGCCGGGGCCGGACTTCCCGACCGGCGGCATCATCTGCGGCGCGGCGGGGATCGCCACCGCCTTCGGCATGGGTCAGGGCCGCATCATGCTGCGCGGCCGCATCCACCACGAGGAGGAGGCCCGCGGCCGCGACCGCCTGGTGGGCACCGAGATCCCCTACGAGCGCGAGAAGTCGGCGATCATCGAGAAGATCGCCGACTCGGTGAAGGAGGGCCGGATCGAGGGCATCCACGACATCCGGGACGAGTCCGCCCGCCAGGGCATGCGGATGGTGATCGAGCTCAAGCGCGACGCCGACCCGGCGGTGGTCGAGAACCTGCTCTACAAGCACTCGCCGCTGCAGACGACCTACTCGATCCGCAACACGGTGCTGATCGACGGCCAGCCGCGCCAGGTCGGGGTCAAGGAGCTGATCACCGCCTACCGCGACCACCGCTTCGAGGTCATCCGCCGCCGCACCCAGTTCCTGCTGGAGAAGGCCGAGCGGCGCCTGCACATCCTCGAGGGCATGATGATCGCTATCCAGGCGATCGACGAGGTGGTGCAGATCATCAAGACCTCGAACGACACCCAGGACGCCCGCCGGCGGCTGGAGGAGGCCTTCGCCCTCAGCGAGATCCAGTCGCAGGCGATCGTCGACATGCGCCTGGGGCGGCTGACCGCGCTCGAGATCCACAAGCTGCAGGCGGAGATCGACGAGCTCGAGAAGGACATCGCCTGGTACCAGCGGGTGCTGGCCGAGGACGAGCTGGTCCTCAACATGATCCGCGAGGACCTCGACGAGATGGCGGCCAAGTACTCCTCGAAGCGCCGCACCGAGATCGGCGCCTCGGTGCAGGACTTCCTCACCGAGGACCTGATCGCCGAGGACACCGTCGCGGTCACCCCCGCCCGCACCGGGGCCACCGGCCGCCCGCCGAGGCCGACCTCCGGCGCCCGGGGCCGCGGCGGCCGGGGCGTCCCCGGCGGAAAGACCAGGGACGGCGATTCGCTGTCGCCCCTATTCGTCTGCTCGACGCACGATTTCCTGCTGATCGCCGCCGCCCGCGGCCGCCTCTACTGGCTCAAGGTCTACCGCCTGCCGGACCTCGACCGCACCGCCCAGGGCCGCTCGATCCGCAACATGATCGAGGGCATCGCGCCCGACGAGGAGATCCGCTCGATCCAGTCGGCGCGCTACTTCACCGAGGCCAAGTACCTGCTGTTCGCCACCGCCGGCGGCAAGGTCAAGAAGACCGAGCTGACCGCCTACTCGCGGCCGCGCTCGGCCGGCATCATCGCCACCAACCTCGAGGAGGGCGACAAGCTGGTCGGCACCGCCTTCGTCAACGAGGGCGACGAGGTCATGCTGTGCACCGCCGGCGGCCAGGTGGTGCGCTTCGTCGAGGGCGACGCCCGCGCCATGGGCCGGACCGCCGGCGGCGTGCGCGGCGCCGCCCTCAAGCCGGGCGACCGGGTCGTCGACCTGGTGACCGGCAACGAGGACGAGCTGCTGCTGCTCGCCAGCGAGAACGGCTACGGCAAGCGCACCCGCATCGGCGAGTTCCGGCTCACCAGGCGCGGCTCGCGGGGCGTGGTCGGCATCAAGACCAGCGCCCGCAACGGCCGGGTCGTCAACGCCCTCCACGCCAGCCGCTGCGACGACGTGCTGTTCGTCACCCAGAGCGGCATGATGGTGCGCACGTCGGTCGAGGAGATCTCGATCCAGGGCCGGCCGACCCAGGGCGTGCGGCTGGTGAACCTGAAGGACGGCGACCGGCTGCTGCGGATGGCCTCGGTGGTCCGCGACGAGGAGGAGGAGGAGACCGTCGCGGCGGCCGCCGGAGGCGGCGCCGCCAGCGAGTAGGAGCCCCGAGCATGTCCGAGACCGCAGATCGCATCCAATCCGACACCCGGCAGGCCATGCGCGACCGCGACAAGGTCCTGGTCGACACCCTGCGCCTGGCGACCCACGAGCTGAAGAACGCCGGCATCGAGAAGAAGGGCAGCCAAGGCCTGACCCGCGAGGTCGCCTCGCCGGCGGACTACCTCGAGGAGTCCGAGGTGGTCCAGGTGCTGCAGAAGCTGCTCAAGCGCCGCCGCGAGGCCGCCCGGCAGTTCCAGGAGGGCGGCCGCGAAGACCTGGCCCAGCGCGAGCTCGCCGAGGCGGCCGTCCTCGAGGCCTACCTGCCGCGGGGCCTGGACCCGGCCGAGCTCGAGGCCATGGTGCGGGCGGCGATCGAGGAGACCGGCGCCACCTCGATGAAGGACATGGGCGCCGTCATGAAGATCGTCGTGGCCCAGGCGGCCGGCCGCGCCGACGGCGCCGCGGTCTCGGCCGCGGTCCGCGAGCTGCTGTCATGAAGGGCCGCACGCTGCTCTTGCTCGGCGCCTGGCTGGCCTTCGTGGTCCTCGGCACGACCTACGTGATGAAGGCGGTCGGCAAGCGCGCCGCCATGTTCAAGCAGGTCACCGAGGGCGAGGCGCGCGCCGCGGAGGCCGTCGGCCGCCTGCAGGCGAGCCTCAAGGCGCGGCTCACCGAGGCCATGCAGTCCGGCGGTCCGGCGGCCGCCATCGAAGTCTGCGCCGAGGCCGCGCAGCCGCTCACCGAGGAGCTGCGCGGCGACGCCGGCTTCTTCGTCGGCCGGACCGCCCTGCGGCTGCGCAACCCCTCGAACGCCCCGGACGACTTCGTCCTCGAGTGGATGGCCAAGGCCGCCTCGCGCAGCTCGGCGGCCGCGCCCCTCGAAGCCGCGACCAAGGTCGAGGAGTTCATCGACGGCGACCGCCTGCTCCATTTCTGGCAGCCGATCTACCTCGGCGCCCAGTGCCTCGCCTGCCACGGCAGCGCCGAGCAGATTCCGGCCGAGGTCCGAGCCTTGTTGGCCGACGAGTACCCCGACGATCGGGCCACCGGCTTCGCCGAGGGCGACTTCCGCGGCGTGTTCGTCGCCCGGGTGCCGCTGCCGAAGATCGGCGGCTGAACCGGGGTGGCGGGTTTCGTCACTGGTGGGGAGCCGCGAGGAGTTCGCGGATGGCTCGGCCGGTGCGGGCGGCGTCGAAGCTCGCGGCCCGCTCCCGGCCGGCCCGGCGCAGGCCGTCGGCGTAGGCGGGATCGATGAGGGTGCGCTCGAGGGCGGCGGCGAGGGCCGCGGCGTCGAGCGGATCGACGAGGGCGGCGGCGGCGCCGAGGACCTCGGGCAGGCTGGTGCGGTCGCTGCTGACGACCGGCGTGCCGCACGCCATAGCCTCGAGCGGAGGCAGGCCGAAGCCCTCCATGAGCGAGGGGAAGGCGAAGACCGCGGCGCCGCGGTAGAGGCCCGGTAGCTCGGCCTCGGGGACCTCGTCCAGGACCCGGACCTGGTCCCCGAGCTGGAGCCGGTCGACCAGCCTGCCGAGGGGGCGGTGGGCGCGGTGGGCGCGGCCGGCGAGCAGCAGCGGGTGGGCCGCGCGCAAACCGGCGGGCAGGAGGGCGTAGGCGCGCAGCAAGCCGGCCCAGTTCTTGTGCCGGCGAAGCGCGCCGAGGAACAGGACGTAGCCGGGCTCGGCGAGCGCGCCGGGCGGGCCGTCGGGCTGGAACTGCGGCTCGGTGTAGAGCGGGAACACGGCGGTGCGGGCGCCGGCGGCCGGGAAGTGGGCTTCGATGCGCGCGCGCGCGTCGTCGCTGACGGTCGCCGTCCGCCAGGCGCGGTCGAGGACCGCGGCCACCTGGCGCCGGAAGCGCCGGGCGCGGCGCCAGCGCTGCCAGGCCGGGCGGCCGTCGGGCAGCAGCGGGTTGACGTCGTAGACGGTCGCGAGCCAGCGCGGACCGGCGGCTTCCGGCGGCGGCAGCTCGGCCTGGCGCAGGCACCACAAGACGTCGGACCGGCAGGGACCCTCGCGCCACTCCTCGAAGTGCAGCTCGACCGCGCGCGCGGCGCCTTCGAGCAGCGCCAGCACCCGCGCGAAGGAGGAGCGCGGCCGGACGCGGGCGTCGAAGGCGAGGCGCATGCCGGGGATGATAGGCGGCGCGGGTATAAAGCGCCGAGCATGTCGTCCCGTCAGGTCACCGGCCGCACCGCGTTCCACGGAGCGCTGCTGACCTCGGCCTGGACGCTCGGATCGCGCCTGCTCGGCTTCGTCCGCGACGCCCTGATGGTGGCCGCTTTCGGCATGAGCGCCGAGCTGGGCGCCTTCAACGTCGCCTGGATCGTGCCCAACCTGTTCCGCAAGCTCTTCGGCGAGGGCGCGGTCGGCGCGGCGATCCAGCCGGCGCTGGCCCGCGCCCGCGAGGAAGGCGGCATCGAGCGCGCCCGCGGCCTGTTCATGCGCTTCCACGGCCTGCTGGCGATGACGCTGGTGGTGATGGTCGCCGTCGGGGAGGCGGCCATCTGGCTGTGGCGGGCGCGCCTCGGCGAGAGCGACCCGGAGACGGCGCTGGCCTTGCGCTACGCCGCCATCCTGCTGCCCTACGCGCTGCCGATCTGCCTCACGGCCCTGGCCGCCGCGCCGCAGAACCTGACCGGCCGCTTCGTCTTCCCGGCGCTGGCGCCGCTGCTGCTGAACCTGGTCTGGATCACCTGCCTGCTGCTGCTGGTGGACCTGCCGGGCCCGGCCGAGGAGGCGGTCCACGCCAGCGCCGACGACGGCGCCCTGCTGTGCTTCGGCGTGCTGGCCGGCGGCGTGCTGCAGTGGCTGCTGCAGGCGCCGGGCGTCCGCGGCGCGGGCTTTCCCCTGCTGCCGCGCCTCGCGCCCGGCGACGGCGAGGTGCGCCGGACCATGCGCAGCTTCCTGCCGGCGCTCGCCGGCCTGGCGGCGATCCAGATCAACATGGCCTTGGACCAGGGCCTGGTGTGGATGATCGTCGGCCCGGAGGCCAACACCTACGCCTACCTGGCCAACCGGCTGCTGCAGCTCCCGCTGGCCCTGATCAGCATCTCGGCGGCCACTGGGGCGCTGCCGCTGTTCGCCCGGCTGGCCGCCGAGCGGAACTTCCCCGGGCTCAGCCACGCGCTGCGCAACGCCGCCGAGTCGTCCCTGATCCTGATCGTCGCCGCCGCCGCCGGCTTGTTCGCGGTCGCCGTTCCGACCATCAAGGTGCTGTTCGAGCACGGCCACTTCGAGTCGGGGGACAGCGAGCTGCTCGGCGCGACGCTGCGGGCCTACCTGCTGTGCCTGCCCGCGGCGACCCTCTCCGGCCTCCTGACCAGGGTCCGGCAGGCCCGCGGCGATTTCGCCGGGCCGGCCAGGATCGCGCTGATCTCGGTGCCGGTGAACATCGGCCTCGACCTGCTGCTGCTGCCGCGCTTCGGCGTGCCGGGCGCCGGGATCGCCACCGCCGCGGCGCTCAGCGTCCAGGCCCTGCTGCTCTCGCGCGGCCTCGGCACCCTGGAGATCGGGGCGCCGCTGCGGCTGCGGCGGCTGCCGCGGCTGGTCGCGCCGGGGCTGGTGGCCGGCGCCCTGGCGGCGGTCCTGGTCTGGCAGCTCGGCGCCAAGGCGGCGACCCTCCCAGGCCTGGCGGTCGCGATCGGCGCCGGCGCGGCGGCGGCGGTGGCGGCGACGGCCGTCCTGCTGCCGCGCGAGTTCGGCGAGTTCCGCGGCGGCCTGCGACGCCGGCGGAGGTGAGCGGGCGCCGCCCTGGAGGGGCGGCGCCGCTCGAGGATGATCAGGGCTGGACCTGGACGGTGAAGGTGTCCACCGAGAGCAGGGTCGACGGCAGGCGACCCACCAGGGCCTCGTAAGTGGCGGTCAGCAACGGCGCGGCGGCCGGCACGGCGTTGACCAGGTTGACGGTCGACTGGCCCGCGGGCAGGACGGTGATCGACGCCGGAGCCAGCAGCCAGCCGGTGGTCGGGTAGAAGCCGCCGGTCGCCAGGCGCAGCCGCGACACCACCACCAGGTTGTCGCTCACGTTCTGGTGGTTGCGGACGCGGGCGCGGACGGCCAGCGAGCCGCCGCGGTTCGGGGTCGGGTCATCGGGCTGGACCACCATGGTCACGGCGACGCCCGAGTTGTCCTCGGCCGAGGCGGTGGCGGCTGTGTAGATGAAGTCGCCGCTGTTCGAGAAGTTGTTGTTGGCGGCGTTGCCAGCGGCGTAGAACGAGACCGTCCCGGCGCCGACCGTCGGCGCGGTCCAGTCGACGTTCCAGCTCACCGGGCCGCCCGCGGTCCCCGAGAAGGTACCGGCGGAGGTGTGCTTGGCGAAGATCCGGCCGAGGCCGTCGGTCGAGGTCTGGACGGTGGCGCCGGTCGAGGCCAGGGTGCCGGCGTTGGAGTCGTTGCTGCGCAGGGCGACCAATTCGAAGCCCCAGCGCGACTGGCCCGGATCCTGGATCGTCACGGTCAGGTTGTAGGTCTGCCCCGGCGTGTAGAAGGCGGGGGCGCCGCTGAGGCTGAAGGAACCGTTGCCGCTGTTGACCGCGTTGGTGGAGTGGCACTGGGTGCAGTTGGCGAAGTTGCCCGGCTGGGCGGCGAGGCCGTTGTTGGGGCCGCCGCTGTGAGCGACGGCGCTGGCGGCGGCGAGCAGGGTGGCGCCGGCCGCGAAGCCGACGAGGAGGAGGTGGCGATGGAGCATGGGGTGCTGGAGGGTGGATCAGTTGTCCGGCGCGTCGTAGAGCAGCCAGGCGAGGAGTTTGCGTTGGTCGGGGCTGCCCGCGAATCCGCTCAGGCCGCCCGCCGGTGGGTGGTTCCCGTCTAGGTTCTCCGCCGGCACTTTCAACAAGCGTGAAGCAACCGGATCGTCCCACTCGACTCTATCCGATTTCGTAAGTTCTCGTCGAACGACAGAGGATTCAACACCCGTAAGCGGCATGAATCCGGCGATCCCACCGGCCTCGTGGCAGCCGGCGCAGCGGGCGTCGAGCAGCGGCTGGAGATTGTCCCGCAGGGAGATCGGGGTGGCTTCGAAGAGGCCGCCGCGCCGCGGGGTGCGCAGCTCGAGCGCTCCGCCGGGGCTGAAGGCGGCGTTGGGATCGTCGCGGTCGACCACGTGGCAGTCGCGGCAGGCGGCCGCGCCCGGCCCGTTCAGCGCCTGCTGCAGCGTGTCGGCGCCGCCGTGGCGCTGGCCGAACAGGAAGGCGGCGTCGCGGGTGTCGGTGAGGTATTCCCACGACAGCACGCCCGGCAGGAACAGCTCCACTTCGAGCACCGGGTAGAAGCCGGTGTCGCTGAAGTCGGGCAGGGTGCCGGCGCCGAGGATCTGGCGCACGGTGGCGTCGCTGCCGAAGGCGCCGAAGGGGCTGCCCGGGTCCTCGATCCACATGCGGTAGGGGAGCGAGACGAAGTGGTCGCGGCGGCGGGTGCGGTCGTCGTGGAGGGCGAAGCAGGCGACGAATTGGCCGTCGACCGTGAACTGGACGTCGCTGCCGGGCGCGCCGGTGTTCAGCGAGCGGCTGAAGTAGAGGTGCCAGCGCCCTTCGGCTTCGTCGTAGCCGCTGCGGAGGGGGGCGGTGGCGCCGCCGTCGGCGCTGAGCATCGACAGCAGGTGCTGGCGGCCGCCGCTGCGCTCCGACAGCAGCCAGTAAGGCACGACGTCACCCTCGGAGGGCAGGTAGCCGCCGCTGACGGCGTCGGCCCAGGGCAGGGCCTTGGCGGTGCCGCCGCCGGAGACCGCGCTGGGCGCGGCCGGGTCCTCGAAGGAGTAATCGAAGCCCTGCTCCATCTGCGCCAGGGTCGTCGCCCAGCCGCCCCCGGCGGTGGTGGCGGGATCGAAGACGTAGCTCGGGTTGCCGGCGGCCAGGGGGTTCTCGGCCGGGCCGCCGGCGCCGGGGTCGGCGCGCATGGCGTCGCCGCTGCCGGGCTGGGTGGCGTCGAGCAGCTCGTCGCTCCAGTAGCCGTGGGCGCCGGAGGTCTGGGCGCGCCAGTGCCACAGGTCGAAGCCGCCGCCGGCGTAGTACGGCGTGCCCGGCAGCCGCATGGTCTGCGGGTCGCTCGCGCCGTCCTCGGTCCAGTCCGGCATCTGGGTGCCGCCGTCGTGGCAGGCGAGCATGCAGCCGTAGAGGGGGAAATTCGGCAGCGCCGCCGGGCCGGTCGTCGGCGACCACGCGATCGCGGCCCGCGACTCGGCGTGGACCAGCCGGTCGGCGCTGGTGGCCGAGCGGGCGTCGGCGCCCCGCAGCACCCAGGCGCCGGCCTCGTAGCGCCAGAAGCGGTCGACCAGCTCGCGCGGCCCCTGCCACGACAGGCGGCCGCAGATCCGCGCGCCGTCGGCGTTGTAGGCCA
>JACNJP010000268.1 GCA_014382465.1 Planctomycetota bacterium | reverse complement strand
CTCCACGACTCCTTGCGCCGGCTGGCCCGGGAGCGCTTCCAGTCCACCACCTCGGGCTGGCGCCGGCTGCGGCGGCGGGCCGCGCTGGCCTGGCGCCGCCTGGCCTTCGGCCTCGCCGCTCCCGCCGAGAGCCGCCGCCGGCCGGACCGGGGCCAGCTGCGCGCCGCCTTCCAGGAGGAGCTGGTCAAGATCTGGCCCGAGTCCTGGAGCCTGCTGTCCCGCGAGCTCGGCCGCTCGGGCCGCCACGCCGCTCGCGAGACCTGCACCGCCCATCAGGCCGAGATCCTCAGCCGGGACCTGGCCCGGGCGCGGCGGGACAAGGGCCTGGAGCGGGCTTCCGCCGGTCTCGGGGTCCAGGACACCTGCCTTGCCCGCTTCCAGTCCAGCTGCGACGACCTGGCGGAGGCCGCGCTCGCCGACCCGGCGATCGCCGACATGGCGGCCGACCTGGCGACTCAACCGAGGGCGCCGGAGCTCGACCACTTCTTCGTCCGCGCCGGCGCTTTCGGGGCCGCCTTGTGCGCGCCGCAGCCGGAGCTGGTGGACCCCTTCCTGGCGGCGCGGCTGCGCGCGCTGCTCAAGCTGCCGCTGGCCGAGCACGCGCGGGAGGCCTGGACCCGGATCCACGGCGACCGCTGCGCGGAGGTCCTGATGGACGCCGCGCTGGAGCTGTCGGCGCCGCAGCTGCGGGTGATCCAGGCCCGCGAGCGCCGCGTCGCCGAGGAGCTGCGCAACCTGAGCAACGCCGTCGGCGAGAAGCTGCCCGGGGCGGGCGCGGGGATGGCCGCCCTCAGCGAGGTGGAAACAGCCGCCTCGGGTTCGACACCAGCACCCGTCGCTTGAGCTCGTCGGGGAGCTGCGGCAGGCCGAGGAAGGCGTCGAGGTTGGCGCGCAGGTCGCGCACGCCGGGGCTGGGCCAGTCGGTCCCCCACAGCACCTTGTCACCGATGCGCTCCAGCCACGGCAGCTTGTCGGGGATCTGCCGCGGCGGGATGCCCGACAGGTCGACCCACACGTTGGCGTGCCGCCGGGCGACGAAGTAGGCCTCGTCGTACCACAGCGGCCGGCCGCAGTGGGCCATGACGATCCGCAGCTCGGGGAAGTCGACCGCGACGTCGTCGACCGCCATCGGGTCGCCGAGGCGGCTGCGGGCGCCGGGGAAGACGCTGGTGCCGGTGTGGATCATGACCGGCACGCCGCGCTCCTGGCAGGCGGCGTAGAGCACCCGGAGGCCGTCGAGTCCGTCGAGGTAGGCGTTGGCGGCGAAGCCCTGGTGCGGCGGGTGCACCTTGACGCCGTCGAGGCGCAGCTCGTCGAGGAGGCGGCGGGCCTCGGCGGCCGGATCGGGCTCGTGGGGCGGGGACATGCCGCCCCAGGCCAGGAAGACCTCCGGCCGGGCGTCGCGGTAGGCGGCGACGAAGTCGTTGCTGGTGCGGTCGAAGCCCATGACCTCCGGCGAGGGGTAATTGACCAGGCCGACCCGCGCGACCCCGTTCTCGGCCAGGAAATCGGCGAAGGCATGCGGGTCGGACTCATAACGACGGATGGCGTCCAGGTCCTCGCGCCCGCCCCCGAGCTTGGCCCGGACCTCCGGCTTGAGCTGCTCCCAGGGCTGGATGTGGACATGGATGTCGGTCACGCCCTCCGGCACGCGCTTGCCCTGCTCGCTTCCCATGAGATGATGGTAGGGCATCGAAAGCAGCCGGCCGCCAATCCCAATAAGGCCCCCGACCTGCCATGAGCCAGCACCAGCCCTACATCGAGCCCCCCGATCCGTTCAGCGCGGTGGGTCCTGACGGCGGGCACTTCCAGCCCGGGGTGCCGAACGAGATGCTGGTCCCCGACAGCGGTCCGGCGCCTGCGCCGCCGCCGCTGAGCCGCCGGGAGACGCGGCGGGCTCATCGACGCGACGGCCGCTGGGGGCATGACCAGCGCCACGGCGGCCCGCCGCCGCCCTCCGGCGGCCCCGGCTACTCGGCGCCCGCCGGCGTGCTGGTCGGCGAGGAGCGCATGTGGGCGACGCTGATCCCGCTCAGCACCTTCGTGGCCCCCTTCCTCGGCCCGCTGGTGCTGTGGCTGATCTTCCGGGACCAGTACCCCGGCGTCGACCGCGCCGGCCGCGAGACGCTGAACTTCCAGATCTCGCTGGTGATCTACGCCGCCATGTTCGGGGTCCTCTCGATCATCCTGGTCGGCATCCCGTTCCTGATCATGCTGCCCTTCTTCGGCTTCGTGTGCACCGTGATCGCCGCCTTCCGCACCAGCCGCGGCGAGCGCTACGAGTACCCGGTGACGATCCGGATCCTGTGATCCGGACCGGAGGCGCTCAGAACAGCTTGGTCCGGCCCGGCTTGTAGTCGGGGAAGAAGTCCTTCGGCGCGCGGAAGCCGAACACGCCGTCGAGGCCGGCGGCGAGCACGTCGCGGAAGTCGGTGGTGACCGGCAGGTCGCGGCCGTCGGCGAGGGCGTCGGGCTGGAGGCCGCGCCAGTCGCCGTGGACCTTGCCGCCCTTGACGCCGCCGCCGAGCAGGAACATGCCGCCGCCGCGGCCGTGGTCGGTGCCGTTGTTGCCGTTCTCGGCCACGGTGCGGCCGAACTCGGTCATGGTCACGGCCAGGGTGGTCTCCAGCCGCTCGCCGAGGTCGGCGGCGAAGGCGGCCATGGTCTGGGCGTAGTCGGCCAGCATCTGCTGCTGACGGCCTTCGATCCCGCCCTGGTTGATGTGGTGGTCCCAGCCGGGGTAGTCGACCGCCGCCACCTCGAGGCCGGCGTCGGCCTTCAGCACGGTGGCGATGATGCGCATGGCGTCGCCGAAGCGGCTCGCGGGGTAGGCGCCGCGGCCGCTGCCGGCGGCGGCGGTGATCTCGTGGTAGCGGCGCAGGGTGTCGATGGTCATGCGGCCGGACTGGACCACCTCCTCCCCCTTGGCCGCCTCCTCGTCGCGGCCCTTCATCGCTCCTTGCTCGCTCTCGGCGCCCGGCATGCCGTCGCCGTAGAACTCCTCGAAGCGGCCGAGAGTGAGCTGGCCCTTCTTCTTGTCCATCGAGGTCGGCACCGCCAGCGCCGGGTGATCGCCGCGCAGCGAACGAGGAAGGACCTCCTTCATCGCCAGGGCGCGGAACTCGCTGCCGCCGGGCTTGGCGGTGGCGGCGAGGTAGCGGCTGAGCCAGCCGGAGGTGATGTTGCGCAGGCCCGGGGCCCCGCGCTCCATGAAGTCCTGGGCGTCGAAGTGGCTGCGGGTGCCGTGGGGCGAGCCGGCGTTGATCACCGGCGCCAGGACCTTGCTCTGGTAGAGCGGGGCCAGCGGCGCCAGCGCCGGGTGCAGGGCGAAGCGGGAGTCGAGGGGCAGCACGCCCTCGTCCTCGCCGAGGCGGATGGTCGGCCGAACGGTGTGGTAGTCGGAGTCCTTCCAAGGCACGACCATGTTCAGCCAGTCGGCGCCGCCGCGCAGGAACACGGCCACCAGGGCAGGCGGGGTCTTGGCCGCCGGCGGCGCCGCGCGCAGCGGTGAGGCGAGCAGGCCGGTGTGGGCGGCGGCGGCGAGGGCGGCGGCCTGGCGCAGGAAGTCGCGGCGGGTGGCGGCGTGGGTCATTGCTGCTGGAACTCCGGGGAGCCGAGGAGGAGGCCGACGAGCTGCGGCCCGAGCCGGCTGATGTCGGGGACGCGGGTCTTGGCCAGGTAGTCGTCGGTGACGGTCGAGAGCGCCGCCCGGGTCCGCGGGCCGGCGCCGCCGGGCAGGATCTTCTGGGTCAGGTGGTGCTGCCACAGCCGCGGCGGCAGCGAGTCGGGGACGTCATCCCAGTACTCCGGCGGGATCGACACGCCTGCGACCCGGCCCTCGGCCAGGTCGAGGGCGAACTGCCAGCGCAGGGCCATGACGCCGGGGTCGAGCCAGGCCTCGGCGGTGTCGTACCAACCGGTCGGGTCGTCGCACAGGTAGACGCCCTGCCCCATCTCGATCATGCTCCGCAGCAGCGGCTCCGACTCCTGGAGCTCGGCGCCGGTGGCGCGCAGGGCGCTGATCATGAACTCGTAGGGGGTCTTGAACTTGGCGCGGTAGTTCTCGCGGGCCCAGAACTCGTCGCTCCCGACGATCGCGCGCACCACGGTCGGGATGTCGCCGTCGCTCTTCTGGAAGGCCTTGGCGGCCAGGTCCACCAGCCCCTCCGGCGGCTCGTCGTTGACCAGGTAGCGCACCAGCTTGGTGGCGATGAACTGCGCCGTGCCCTTGTGCCCGGCGAGCATCTCGATCACCTGCTCGCCCTCGGCCAGGCCGCTGTCGCGGTCGCCCTTGACCCGCCTGCCGAGGATCCGCTTGTCGCCCTGGGCGTGCATGTCGTTGCGGAACAGGAAGGCCCAGTCGCCGTTGCGGCCGCCGTTGTAGGACCAGCCGGTGAGGGCCTCGGCGACGGCGATGACGTCCTTCTGCTTGTAGTAGTTGTCGACCCCGAGGGTGTGCAGCTCGAGCAGCTCGCGGGCGTAGTTCTCGTTGAGGCCGCGCTGCAGGGCGAGCTGGGCCGCCTCCTCGCCGCGCTCGCGCGAGCCGGTGCGGCGGCGCACCTTGCGCTCGATCTCGGCCAGCTCTTGCTTGGTCGGCGGCCGCCGCGAGGAGGCGTTGTCGAGGTAGTGGAGCATCGCCGCGTGCTTGGCGGTGGCCGCGAGGAATGCGCCGAATTTGCCCAGCGTGTGCGCGCGGATCACCTCGCGCTCCCAGTCGGTGAGCAGGAACTTCGACGGGCCGCCCTTGGTGTAGCTGACGTTGAAGTGGTTGCGCCAGAAGTCGCCCAGCACCTCCTCGAGCTGGTTCGAGGAGTGGACGGCCCGGACCAGCAAGGACTGCAGCAGCTCGCTGCGCGGCTGGTTCTCGTAGCGCTGCAGCCAGCGGCGCTCCTCGGCGCTGATCCCCTCTTCCAGCACGGCCTGGTACTGGTCCATCAGGTCGACCAGGCTCAGGCGGATCGACGGGAAGCCGGCGAGCCGGTCCTCCAGCGCCGCGTCCGCCTGCGGGCTCAACTGCCGCTCGATCCATTCCTCCACCCCGATCTCGAGCACCCGCTCCAGGTCCCCCGGCGCGGGACCATAAGCCAGCCGCGAGAGCGCATGCACCGCCCGCTCCCTCTCCGTGAGCGGCAGCGTGCCCTCCGGCTCCTGCCCCATCAACGGTCCAGCGAACAGACAAGCGAGAATGAACACCGGGTGGCGCGGCTTCATCCACCCATAATAGGGGTCAGACGTCTATTGAAATGGGAGGTACGACCCCAATTACCAGTCGTAGAAGCCGCGGCCGGCCTTCTTGCCCAGGCGGCCGTCCTGGACCATCTGGCGCAGGAGCTGGGGGGGCTCGAAGCTCGGGCCGAGCTGGGATGCCAGGTATTCGGCGATCCCCAGCCGGACGTCGAGGCCGATCAGATCGGTCAGCTTGAGCGGGCCCATCGGGTGGCGGTAGCCGAGCTCCATCGCCCGGTCGATGTCGGCGGCGCTGGCGACTCCCTGCTCGACCATGCGGATGGCCTCGAGGCCGAGGGCCAGCCCGAGGCGCGAGCTGGCGAAGCCGGGGGCGTCGCGCACCACGATCGGCTGCTTGCCGAGGCGGACGCCCAGCGCGCGGGCGGTCTCGGCGGCGGCCGGCGCGGTGCGCTCGCCGGTGACGATCTCAAGCAGGGCCATCAGCGGCACCGGGTTGAAGAAGTGCAGGCCGAGGAACCGCTCGGGGCGCTCCAGAACTTCGGCGATGGCGCCGATCGACAACGACGAGGTGTTGGTGGCCAGCATCGCCTCCCTCCCCACCATCCCCTCGACCGCCGCGAAGACCTGCCGCTTGAGCTCGAGCTTCTCCGGCACCGCCTCGATCACCAGATCGCAGCCGGCGCAGGCTTCCTCGAGCGAGTTGCAGCCGCGCAGGCGGGCGAAGGCGGCATCGGCGTCGGCCGCCGCCATCTTTCCCTTCTCCACGCCCTTGTCGAGCATGCTCCGGATCGCCTCCAGCCCCTTCCGCAGCGGCTCCTCGGCGAGGTCGAACAGGCGGACCTCGAGACCGGCCTGAGCGCAGACCTGGGCGATGCCGTGGCCCATGGTGCCGGCTCCAAGGACGGCGGCTTTGGTCATGGCGGTGGCGTCCTTCATGGCGCGGGATCGTAGCAGGCGGGACCCGCGGCTAGGCCCGGCGATCAGCCCAGCACCAGCTCCTCGCCGCCGAGGACCGCATCCTCGGCCACCAGGACCTCCGCCGCTGCGCCGCCCCGCCTCACCTTCACCTTGCCGTGGTACGGCAGCCGGAAGCGGGCGCGGCCGTCAGGGCCGGCGACGACGCTGCGGCGGAACACGAAATCCGCGCCGCCCTCCGGCAACCTCACCGGCAGCTCCAGGCTGACCTCGCTACCCGGCTCGGCCACCACCGCCAGCCGCGCGCCCGGCACCCACTCGTAGACCATCGCCGCCGGCACCAAGGGCGCTCCGGGCAGCAACCGGGGATGGGCGTCGAGCTCGGGGAAGGGCGAGATCCAGCGCAGCCGCAGGTAGTCCGGGCCGCTGGCGGCATCCGGCCGGAACAGGGTGCCGCCCATGGAACGAAGCCACTCGGCGTCCGCGGCGCCCGCCACCTCGCCGAGCTGGTCCCAGGCCCAGATGAGGCTGGTGTGGACCAGGACGAACCGCGATTCCCGCCGCTCCAGGAGCCACTCCGCCGACTCGAAGTCGGTCGAGGTGAAGAAGCGCGCGGAGTCGCGGAAGGCCTCCTCGCCGACGTAGCTGCCGAAGTTGGTGGCGACGCTGCCCATGCCGGTGAGCAGCTCGATGGCGTGGCCCTGGTCCCAGTGGGCCATCACCGAGCTGCCGGCGACGGAGTGGTCGCTGAGCCAGGAGTAGGCCGCGCGCATGCCGTTCATCCGCACCGACTCCTGGTCGCGGCGGCGGTCGGCGCGGTGCTGGAGGGCGTCGATCCCGCCCGCCAGGCTCGGGAGCTGGAGCAGCAGCGCCGATCCCGCCGCCGCGGCGAGCGCGATCCGTCGCGGGCGCAGCCTCCGCATGAGGTCGACGATCCACCAGCCGACCAGCAGCGCCAGCGGGATCGAAGCGGCGTCGGTGAAGCGGCGCTGGACCAGCGCCTGCGCCAGCAGCACCGGCAGCGCCACCAGCCACGGCAGCAGCTCCGGCTTGCGCCGCAGCGCGACCAGGCCGAAGCCCCAGGCCAGCGGCGCCAGCAGCACCGCGTAACCGAGCCAGCCGAACAGGCCTCCGGTGGCGAAACGATCCGGACCGAGCAGCGGCTGCGACTCGGCGATGTCGCCCATGAAGTCGTTGGCGCGGGCGGACCAGGCGAAGCCCTCGCGGATGCCGGCGGCCGGGCCGGCGTCGAGCAGCCAGAGGCCGGCGGCCAGCAGCGCCAGGGCGGCGGCCACCACCGCCGGGTAGCGGCGGCGGGCGGCGGAGCCCGCGGGCAGCCGCAGCAGCGGCACGAGCACCAGGCCGCCGAGCGCGAGCAGCAGCGGGTGGAACCAGCTCAGGTTCACCACCATCCACGGCTGGCTGGCGGCCCACGGGCTCTGGAGCACCGCCGGCATCACCGTCAGCAGCGCGGCGAGGTGGAAGCCGATGCCGAAGGGCGCCAGGCCTGCCATCGACCCGCGGCCGGCGCCGCGCCGCGCGTCGCGCGCGATCAGCAGGCCGAGGGTCATCTGGACCACCAGCAGGTAGACCAGCGAAGCCACCCAGGTGCCGAGCAGCAGACCGGCGCAGACCCCGGCGGCGGCGCCGAAACGCCAGCCGGGTCCAGCGCGCTCGAGGGCGCCGCGGCGGATGGCTTCCGACACCAGCAGCAGCAGGGCGGCCAGCAGCAGGCCGACGAAGGCGTGGTGGTCGGCGATCCCCGGCACCGAGTAGTGGATGGCGCCGTAGCTCAGGGCGTGCAGCAGGCCCGCCGCCAGCAGACCGGCGCGCCCGGCCACCGCCGCCCCGGCCACCGCCAGCAGCATGCTGATGCCGATGCCGAACCCCATCGGCAGGGTCGCCGCCGCCCGTTCGAGCCGCGCGCGGCGCTCGAGGACGGCGGGGCGGCTGGCCGGGGCTTCCCCCGCCACGGGCTTCAGCACCACCGTCAGCAGCGCGTCGTAGTAGGGCGGCCACGGAATGTCGGCCCCGTCCGGAAAGGACATCGCCGCGTCGGTCGCCGCCGGCGGCAGGCCTTCGTCGAGGGCGCGCTCCACCCGCCTGACGTGGTAGAGCCCGTCGGGCTCGGCGCTGAACCAGGAGCCATCGGCGGCCGGAGCGCTGCCGTCGTCGGGCAGGAAGGAGAAGCGCGCCTCGCGGGCCTCGCGCGCGCCCCAGGAGACGAGCAGCACGAGGAACAGCGGCGCGATCCAGCTTCCGGCGCGGTTCATGGTCGGCGGCCGGCGCGGCGGCCGGCGCTAGAAGCGTAGCGAATAGACCAGCTTCGCCGTCAGGTCGCGCGAGGCCGGCACGAAGGGGCCGTCGGGCAGCTCTTCCCATGCGTAGTTGAGCACCAGGAACAGCTCGCGGCCGTCGGCCTGGAGCCAGTGCAGGCGCGACTGCAGCCCGAGCAGGTCGGACTGGTTGTCGGCCTGGACCAGGTTGCGCCAGCTCAGGTCGGGCGAGAAGGAGTAGTCGACGTTGACGATGCCGACGCGGGTGACGAAGTCGCCTCCCGGCAGGTAGAAGTGGTTCTCGGACAGGTTCAGCCCCAGGTAGAGGTTGCCGTTGGGCCGCCAGTTGATCTCGCCGCTGGGGCGGATCGCGGTGCCGTTGTACCACTGGCCGCTGCGCAGCTCGAAGCCGCCCGACAGCGGCCGCGCCTGGGAGAAGCGGTAGCTGGTCTCGAGGGCGTTCCAGTGGTGGAATCCCTTGCGGATGGTGGTGCCCTGCACCGGGGAGAAGGGGGCGTCGAGGCGGTCGCCGTCGAAGGCCCAGGTGGCGGTGAAGCGGTCGCCGCTGTGCCACTCGGCGCCGAAGAAGGTCAGGTCGATGCCGTGGGTCTGGATCCGCCCGCTCGAGTCGGTCCACCAGCGCGGACGGAAGCCGAACTGGTACTCGCGCACGGCGCTGTCGCCGCCCGGCCGCGGCTCCCAGCGGGTCTCGAGGCGGTAGTAGCGCTCGCCGGGGCGGCGGACGAAGCCGAGCGCCGGCCGGAAGTCCGACTGCGAGGAGAGGGTGTCGAAGCGGTAGGACAGGTCCCTGCCGGTCAGCGAGGCCTGCATGCCCCAGGCGCTGCCGACCGCGTGGGTCTCCTCGTCGGAGCTGCGCACCGCGTAGGCGTTCAGGTTGAGGCGATAGCCCGGCAGGAAGTCGGTGCGGTTGAAGCGGAGGTCCGCGCCGGTGACCAGGTTGCGGTCGTCGGTGCCCGGGTTTCCGGAGGTCAGCAGCGCGCCGCCGGAGACCTCGTCGCTGAAGCGGTAGGAGGGCCGCATCACGAAAAGCTCGCCCTCCGGAGCGCCGGAGGCCGGGCCGGTCTGGACCGCGAGCAGGCCGAGGTCGAGGTCGTCGACGCGGCCGGCGAGGCGCGCCCCGGCGTCGATCGGGACCTCGCCGCCGCTGCCGTCGAGGCCGATGCGGCGGCTGGAGTACGGCCCCAGGGCGCCGCCGCCGCCGCGGCCGCAGCCGCTCTGCTCGCCGAAGCCGAACACGGTGGAGGCCCGGGGGC
>JACNJP010000399.1 GCA_014382465.1 Planctomycetota bacterium | reverse complement strand
CGGCGGCCCGGGGGGGGCGGCCGCCCCCTGGGCCGGCGGGTTCGCCCCGGGGGCGTTTGGGCGGGGGACGAGCCGGCCCTTCTTCGGGGGCGCGGTCGGGGGGGGGGCCGGAGCCGCTGCTGGGCGCGGCTCCGCCCAGCTCAGCTACCTCGCCACCGGCTGGCTGACGCTGGGGGCGGGTCAATTCCTCTGCCCCTTCGGTCAGTTCAGCGAGCGCTACCACCCGAGCTGGATTAACCGGCTCCCCAACGCGCCGCTGATCGCCGGCCATGACGGCATGGTCCCGACGGCCATGGTGGGCGTCCAGGCCCGCGGCGGCGTGCAGGTCGGCGGCTCCCGCCTCAACTACGCCCTCTTCCTCTCGAACGGTCCGGAGCTCAACGACGGCGTTGCCGATCCGGACGAAGCCGGCTTGCTCCACTTCGATCCGGGAATGGACGGGGACCAGAACAAGAGCCTCGGCGGCCGGATCGGCTTCCTGCCGGTCCCGGGGATCGAGGTCGGGGCGTCCGTGATGAGCGGCAAGCTCTCCGGCGGCGGCACCAGCCAGCTCACGGTCGACTTCAACCTGCTCGGGC
Source organism: Planctomycetota bacterium (assembly GCA_014382465.1). Lineage (GTDB taxonomy): Bacteria > Planctomycetota > UBA1135 > UBA1135 > UBA1135 > J029. The sequence goes on along the minus strand of JACNJP010000399.1, from coordinate 9,142 downwards.
TCGACCTGAGCGCTCAGCAAGAGGTCGACGCTCTCGCCGGCCGGGTCCGCTTCGACGCCGAGTTCGTCCGCGCCGATGTCGGCGACACCCGCTACCTCCCCGTCACCCCGGGCAGCTTCACCTTCTCCAACCAGAAGAGCGGCGGCTACGGCCAGCTGAGCTACCGCGCCACCCAGGTGGAGAGCAGCCTGCTCCAGGACTCCGAGTTCGTGGTCCGCTACGACTGGCTGAACCTCCCCACCGGCGCCCCGGAGGAGGACGACCACACCCGGGTGACCTTGGGTGTGGACTACTGGCTGACTTCCTCCACGGTCCTGAAGATCGCCGTCGACCGCCTGCAAGTCGTGGGCGAACCCGACTCCAACAACTTCTACGCCCAGGTCGCCATCGGCTTCTGAGCCGTGCGGAGACGAAACGCCATGAACAAGCCTCTCAGTGCCCTTGCCCTCGCCGCCTTCGTCGTCGGCGCCATCCTCCTGCTGCCGTCCTGCGCCGCCGCCGACTCCGGGCCGGCCGGCCAGGCCCAGATGTGGGAGCAGAACTGCAACCGCTGCCACAACTTCCGCGACCCCGGGAGCCTCAGCGACCAGGAGTGGGAGATCGTCGTCCAGCACATGCGGGTGCGCGGCAACCTCACCGCGGAGGAGCACGAGAACATCGTGAGCTTCCTCAAGGCAGGCAACTAGCGAGATTCAAGGAATGTCCTTCCCTGGCCTCGCGAGCGGTTGTTGGTCCTCGCTTGGCCGGGGAGCTGGAGGGAGGTCCCGCGTCCTGCGGGCCCTCCTTCCGGCCCTTCTTCCGCTGTCCCTGCTCAGCCTTCCGGCCTGCGATGATCCGGGGAGCGTCAATGTCATGCTGGTGGGGGTGACCGCCGCCGGCGTCTGGGCGGAGCAGGCGGATGCCGATCACGCCGGCGCCCTCTTCGGGCCGGACGTCGACCTCGCCGCGGCTCGTCCGGTGCTGCGCGTCGGCCAGGCCGCCTACTTCCAGCTCAGGAGCGTCGACGTGCTCCACTCCTTCTACGCGCCGGAGCTGGGGATCGGCCCCTTCGACGTCCTGCCGGGCCGGGAGGTGGTGTTCCGGGTCCTGCCGGAGCAAGAGGGGAGCTTCTCCTACTACTGCACCGCCATCTGCGGCGACCCGCACTACGCCATGCGCGGAGAGATCCTGGTGCTCGGCGAGGATGATGTGGCCCCCGGTTCGACGGCCGCCCCTGGCCCCTGGATCGGCAGGTACTGGCAGAAGCCGGAGCCGGCCGAGGCCGATCCCATCTCCCGCGGCGAATGGCTCTACCACCGCGTCGGCTGCCACACATGCCACGGAGATCGCGGCGCGGGAGGGGTCCCGAACTTCAACGCCGCGGGCGGCTTCGTCCCCTCGCTCGACGGCATGGCCGAGCGCCTGGAGCTGTTCGAGCCCGAGGAGGCCGAGGTCTTCTCCCGCGCCGTCGCCGACGGCGCCGAGCCCGAGGAGGTCGAGGGCTTCCCGGACACTGGCGACCTGGAGCGCGCCGCCTCCCTGTTCAGGGACGCCGCCGACCTGATCCGCAACGGCCGCACCGTTTCGAAGAAGGATCCGGGCCTCCCCGTTCCGCCCCTCGACATGCCCGCCTGGAGCAGCCGCCTCGAGGACGCCGACATCCGGCAGATCCTCGCCTACCTGATCACCCTCCAAGACTGGGAAGGGGAGTAGCCCTTTCTGCCACCGAAGAGTCCGACCGAGAGAGCGTCATGCGAAGCACGAACATCCTCCTGAACCCCGGCTTGATCATCCTCGCCTTGACGGCAACTGCGCTGGCCGGGAACGCTCGCGCCGCCGCTCCGCAGGACACCAAGGAGGTCTGGCGGGTCCCCTCGCGGCACGCGCGGAAAACGAACCCGCTGGAATCCACGCCGGCGACACTCGCCGCAGGGAAGGCGGTGTTCGTGCGCGAGTGCCTCTCCTGCCACGGCGACGCAGGACGGGGAGACGGTCCGGCGTCCAAGGACCTGGAGGTCAAGCCGGCCGACTTCTCCGACCTGCAGGTCCGGAAGCAGACGGACGGCGCGCTCTACTGGATGATCTCCACCGGCCGCTCGCCGATGCCCACCTTCAAGGACAGCCTCACCGCCGACGAGCGCTGGCAGGTCGTGAGCTACATCCGGACCCTGGCGCCGCCGGTTGAAGCGGATCCTCTGGGGGGCTTCCTGGAGAGTTACGGCGAGCTGCACGCTGCCCTCGGCGCCTCGGCCGCAGCTCCCGCGGCGAAGGCCGCGGCTGCTCTGGCCAAGGAGGCGAAGGCCCTGGCGGCCTTCGATCCGCCGAAGTTCTCCAAGACCGAAGGCGCGGCCTGGACCACCCAGGTCGAGGAGCTTCACCAAGCCGCCGATTCCATCCTCGCGGCCAAGGAGGACCTCGGGGCGATCCGCGCGTCCTTCGCCAAGCTCTCGGCGCCGCTGGCGGCTTCCTTGAAGATGCTGCCGTCGTCCGGACGCGAGGTGCTGCGTGTGTTCCGGTGCCCCCACGCCTTCGGCGGGAAGGCTGCCACCTGGCTCCAGACAGGGGAGAAGGCGGTGAATCCGTTCACCGCGGAGCCGCCCGACTGCGGCGAACTCCAGGACCAGATTCCCCGACCCTCCCCCCGGAATCACGACGGCGGGGACAAGAAGGAGGGGGATCCGGTGATCCAGGCAGGAATCGGCGCCGCCTCCGCGCCGCCTCGCGGATAGGCCAGCGGGCTTTCCGAAGGTGGCCGCGGACGGCACGCGGAGATGCCACTCCGTGCTCCGGCGAGGACCCTTGCCCCCTCGCTCTCCCCGCTCCGGCCGATCGGGGACCTCAGAACGAGACGTTCAGGTCGATCCGGAACCGGTAGCGGTTGTCGTCGTTGGCGCCCGCGGGGACCTCGTTCGGCGCCGAGATCAGGCCCCAGATGTGCAGGCCGACGTTCTCCGCCAGCTGGTGCTTCCAGCCCACGACGTGGCTGTCGTGGTTGGTGGCCAGCAGGTGGTCGTCCTGGGCGAAGGCCGAGAACACCGCGTCCTGTTCGACGGTCGAGTACTGGTAGTAGAACTTCGAGTCGCCTTGGGCCTTGGTCTGGCCCCAGGCGGCGCCGATCGCCCAGCCCTGGTCGCCGACGCCGCTGGCGGCGCGGGTGTTGAGGAGGAACTCGCCGGACAAGGTCAGCGGCTGGTCCATGCCGAGGTAGGTCCAGGCCACCACCGGCTCGAGGATCCCGAACTCCGAGGCGAACTGCTTGCCGCCGGGGGCCAGGGCGTTGCCGGCGTTGTCGCCGGTGAGGATCGTGGTGTTGCCGTCCGGGGTGGTGTCGCCATAGAAGTAGTAGTTCAGGGCGGCGTCGAAGCGGCTGTCCGAACCAGACTCCATGCGGGCGTGGGCGCCGGCGTTGAGCATCCAAGCGTCCTCGGCCATCGCCGCGCCGGACTGCTCGAGCAGGATGTACTGCCCCAGGTAGGCGTCCCAGCTCATCGAGCCCTCGCCGTCGCAGGCGTAGGTGAAGGCCACGCCCTCCGGCTGGACATCGTCGTCCCAGACCAGCTCGCCGTAGACCGGGTTGCGGAAGCCGGGCCGGGCGAACTTGCCGCCGGTGAAGCTGAAGCCCTCGGCCCAGTCGGGGTCGTAGCGGACGAAGGCGCGGTCGAGGTTGAACTCGAAGCTGTTGAAGGCGCCGCCGCCGGTGCCGCCGAGGTCCTGGTGGGGACTGTTGGGGTCGTCCGGGTTGCCGGTGCGGGCGCGGAAGCCGACCTTCAGGTGCTCGGTGGCCTGGTAGTCGGCGCCGAAGCGCAGCCGCAGCCGGCCGCGGTAGCGGTCCTGGGTGGTCTGGAGCTTGTGGCTGGACTCGGCCCGCAGGCGGAAGTCACCGAAGAAGTCGAGCTGCTCGGGCTCCTGGGCCTGGGCGGCGGCGGGGAGGCCGAGCCAGGCGGCGGCGAGGGCGAGGGCAGTCGTGGTGGTGCGGGGGAAGCGCATGGTCTCTGTTGTCTCAGGGAGTTGGGTCCGGGGAACAGGCAAAGCCAGGGGAAGGACGCCGGGGCGCGAGGAACGGCCGGGCCTTCCCGCTCAGGAGAGCGGGAACAACTTGTCCACGCCGATGTTGAGGATCGCCGCGATCACGCCCAGGACCGAGACCCCGGCGATCAGGCCGGCGGACATCGGCACGACGTAGTCCTCGGCGGACTTCGGGTTCTGCTTGGTCCAGATGTGGGCGATGACCGCGCCGACCAGCATCGAGAGCGGGTACTGGAACGGCAGGATCAGCCCCAACCCCAGGCCGGTCGGAGAGGGCAGCCACTTCTTCCACTTGGGCAGGAAGGTCTCGCCCAGGAGGAGGACGGCGCCCACGACCAGTCCCACCATCAGCAGCGACTTGTGGGTGGGGTGCATGTTCTCGAAGCCGTACTTGAAGACCTCGGCGACCTTCAGCCACGCCTGCGCCGAGGGGGCGGGATACTCCGGGTTGGCCGCGGTCAGGGTGGCGGCATCCTGTACCAGGAGGCGGAAGCCGAACACCGTCGCCAGGGTGCCGGAGAAGATGCCCAGGAATTGAGCCATGAATTGGCGCCGCGGGTTGGCCCCTAACAAGTATCCAGACTTGATATCGGTCAAAAGGTCGGCTGCCGATCCGGCTGCGCTCGAGGTGATCGAGGCGGTCATCAGGTTCGCGGTGGCGTCCTGCGGGATCAGCTTGCCGTAGGTGAGCTGCATCACCTTGCCCATCGCCCCGGTGGGGGTGATGTCGGACTCGCCGGTGGCCCGGCAGGCGACGACCGCCAGCAGGAAGGTCAGGGCGACGGCCAGGGCGCCGTAGCCCAGCGGGATCCCGAAGCTGTGGTGGGCCAGCCAGGTGACGCCCGCACCCGACAGGACGACCCCGATGGCGAACCAGGAGTTGGGCACCTCGGTCCGCCGCATCAGGTCCTCGTCGACCGCGGAGTCGCCCTCCTTCTTGGAGAGGAAGCTGGAGAAGGCGCGGACGATGGTCTTGCCCTGCAGGGCGAAGGCCAGCAGGCCCGAGGAGACCATGATCGCGACGCCGCTCCAGATCCCGACCTCCTTCCAGGCCTTGCCCGGGCCGGTGACCGCGTTGACGACCACTCCGGTGGTGTCGGTCCAGGGATCATCCAGGCCGGCGGGGCCGAGGCCGTAGGCGAGGATCAGGCTGCCGATGAACATCCAGATCGTCATGCGCAGGCCGACCAGCGCTCCGGCGGCGATCATGACGGGGTTGTTGTCCCACACCATGGTCCAGTCGGAGGGCTTGGTCTGCAGGGCCTCCTGGGTCTCCGGGTCGATCGCGCTCCCGATGGCCGGGACGTGCATCCAGTCGAAGATCGGCAGGTCGGCGGGGAACAGGGCCTCGCGGGTCTTCTCCACGACCCCGGTGACGGCGTCGGTGGTGGAGCTGACGATCAGCTTCAGGTCGATGAGCAGCGGGAACACCGCCCCGACCGCCGCGGTCTTGAACAGGACGCGGGCCTTGCGGAGGGCGATGTCGCCCTCGGAGTAGAGCGACTGCAGGGTGACCGCGGCGGCGGTACCGGTGGGGAACTTGAGCTTCTCCCGGTTCACCATGTTGCGCTTCAGCGGAATCGCCATCAGCGTCCCCAGGGCGCCGAGCAGCAGCGTCCAGAGCAGCAGCACTCCGATCGGCAGGTGCTCGCCGGTGAGCATGAGCAGGGCCGCGATCGCGGAGACCATCGTGCCGCCGGTGGCGTAGCCCGCCGAGGAGGCGGTGGAGGCCATGCAGTTGGTCTCCAGGATGGTCATCGGCGAGCGCGCCAGGCCCACTCGCAGCAGGAAGTTCCAGGTCGAGTGGGCGACGATCGCCGCGGTGATCACCACTCCGAGCGCCCAGCCGGACTTCAGGCCGATGTAGAGATTGGTGAAAGCCAGGATAAATCCGAGCAGCGAACCCAGGAGCACCGCCCGGACCGTGAGCTGCGGCGCGTCCTCCCCGCGGTAGATCTTGGCGTACCATTCGTCCTCGTCCATCTTGAGGACCTGGTCCGGACCGAGCTCGAGCGGCTTCCACTGCTCCGCCTCTTCGGGGGTCATGGGGGCCTTTTGGAACAGCACCATGGCGCAAACGATAGCGACCCCGCCGCGGCTGCGGATTCCTATCATGGGCCGTCGTTCCCGAGGACCCCCCATGAAGCGATCCATCCCGTTGCTGCTCTTCGCCCTGGTCCTGGCCGCCTGCCAGGGCAACACCCTGAACTTCGACGAGCTCTCCGGCTACTGGAAGCCGCTGTGGGACGGCGAGACCCTGGACGGCTGGCGCATGGCCGGTCCCGGCGAGTTCGTGATCGAGGACGGCGCCCTCAAGGCCACCGGCGGCATGGGCCTGCTGTGGTACGCCGAGGAGAGCTTCGGCGACTTCAGCCTGAAGCTGGAGTGGATGGTCGAGGACGCCGCCGACAACTCGGGCGTCTTCGTGCGCTTCCCCGACCCCGGCGACGACCCGTGGATCGCCGTCAATCAGGGCTACGAGATCCAGGTCTGCGACGGCGCCGACAGCAAGCACAACACCGGCTCGATCTACTCCTTCCAAGGGCCGACCCACGTGCCGACGCGCCCGGCCGGCCAGTGGAACGAGTACGAGATCAGCGTCGTCGGCCAGCGCTACTCCATCCGCGTCAACGACGAGCTGGTGAACGAGTACGACGGCGAGCGCACCCTCGAGGGCTACGTCGGCCTGCAGAACCACGACGACGGCTCGCCGGTGAAGTTCCGCAACATCCGGGTCCGGAGGCTCGAGGGTTGAACCAGGCGGCGCCGGCCATGGCGGGCGGCTTGAAGGCCAAGCTGTCGGCGATGATGTTCCTCCAGTACGCGATCTGGGGGGCCTGGCTGCCGTTCCTGTGGTCCTTCCTCAGCGACTTCCGGAACATGTCGGGCGACCAGATCGGCTACATGTTCGCCGCCGGCGCCGCGGGGGCCATCTTCGGCCCCTTCATCGCCGGGCAGATCGCCGACCGCTACTTCGCCACCGAGAAATTCCTCGGCATCAGCCACCTGATCGGCGCGGTCCTGATCTGGCAGCTGGCCACGATCGACACCTTCTACGGCTTCCTGATCTTCTCGCTGGTCTACGGCGTCGTCTACTCGCCGACGCTGGCGCTGACCAACTCGCTGGCCTTCCACCACCTGCCGGACCGCGACCGCGACTTCGGCAAGGTGCGCCTGTGGGGCACCTTCGGCTGGATCGTGGTGGGCATCGCCATGGGCCACTGGCTCGCGGGCGCGCACTCGCCGGAGGGGCTGGAGGGGGAGGCGCTGCGCCTCGCCCAGGTCGCCGGCAAGGCCGACGCCTTCAAGCTGTCGGCGGTCCTCGGCGGGGTCATGGGCCTGTTCTGCTTCGCCCTGCCGCACACGCCGCCGAGCAAGTCGGGCGAGAAGAACGCCACCTTCGAGGCCATGAAGGAGGTCAGGCTCCAGCCGCTGCTCACCCTGTTCCTGCTGGCGGTGCCGGTGAGCTGCATCCACCAGTTCTACTTCGTGCACACCGAGGCCTTCCTGCACAAGACCCTCGTGGCGCCGGCCTTCTTCGAGACCGTCTTCGGGGTGGGCGGCGGCGGCTTCATGACCATCGGCCAGATGACCGAGGTCGCGGTGCTCGGCCTGATCCCGCTGGTCGCCTCCAGGCTGTCGCGCAAGACCCTCCTGGGGATCGGCCTGGTGGCCTACGCCGCGCGCATGGCGCTGTTCGCCTTCGCCCAGGACTCCTCCGCCGCGCTGCTGCTCGGCGTCGCCCTGCACGGCCTCTGCTTCGGCTGCTTCATCTTCGTCTCCTTCATGGTGGTGGACGAGGAGACTTCCTCGGACGTCCGCGCCAGCGCCCAGAACCTCTACAACCTCGTGATCGTCGGCATCGGCATCATCGTCGGCAGCAAGGTCGCCGGATGGGTTGCGGACTGGGCCAAGGAGGACTACCAGAAGCTGTTCAGCGTGCCGATGTGGGCGGCGCTGGTCTGCCTCGCCCTCCTGATCGTGTTCTACCCCAGCAAGAAGAGGGTCGCGGCTCTGCACGCGGCGCGCGCGTCATGAGCGACTCCCCCCTGCGCATCGGCTTCGTCGGCGGCGGCTTCATCACCGGCTTCCACATCCAGTCCCTGGTCGAGGTCCGCGACGTCGAGGTCACCGGCGTCGCCAGCCTCGTCGGCGCCGAGGAGACCGCCGCGATCGCCCGCGAGTGCGGCGTCGGCCCGCGCGCGCGCGCCTACGCCAGCGTCGAGGAGCTCGCCGAGTCGGCCGAGGTCGACGCGATCTGGGTCTGCGTGCGCAACGACGCCCGGGTCTCGGTGATGGAGCAGCTCCGGGTCGGCAACAACCGCCGCGATACGCCGCTCAAGGGCGTCTGCCTCGAGAAGCCGCTGGCGCGCACCCTGGCCGAGGCCCTGCAGGTCCAGGCCATCGCCGAGGAGATGGGCGTGCCCACCGGCTACCTCGAGGACATGCTGTTCGCGCCCGGCCTGCAGCGCGGCAAGGAGGTCCTGTGGCGCCGCGGCGCCGGCATCGCCGGCCGGCCGTACCTCGCCCGCGCCGCCGAGGAGCACTGCGGGCCGCACTCGAAGTGGTTCTGGCAGCCCGAGATCGCCGGCGGCGGCGTGCTGCTCGACATGATGTGCCACAGCATCGAGGCGGCCCGCTGGCTGCTGACCGAGCCCGGCAAGCCGCGAGACAGCCTGACGCCGTTCAAGGTCCGCGCCACCACCGCCAACCTGAAGTGGACCCAGCCGAAGTTCGCGGCGCAGTTGAAGGAGCGCTTCGGCGACGACCTCGACTGGGCCGCCAACCCGAGCGAGGACTTCGCCAGCGCCACGATCCACTGGCGCAGCGACGACGGCCTCGAGCTGCTGACCGAGACCACCAGCTCGTGGTGCTACGTCGGCGCCGGCCTGCGCCACACCTTCGAGCTGCTCGGGCCCGAATACGCCCTGGCCATCGACATGAGCCAGTGCGGCGTCAACGTCTTCTTCTCGCGCGAGGTCACCGGCGAGGCCGGCGAGGACCTGGTGGAGAAGCAGAACGCCGAGCAGGGCCTGATGCCGATCAGCCCCAACGAGCCGGCCCACTACGGCCACGCCGGCGAGAACCGCCACCTCCTCCACTCGTTCCACGAAGGTCGGAAGCCCGAGCCGACCTT
>JACNJP010000406.1:2752-9776 GCA_014382465.1 Planctomycetota bacterium | reverse complement strand
TTACTAGGTTTTTAGTGGTTTCTGGCGGTTTTTGATGGTTGTTGATAATCCAAACCATCACAAACCACTCAACAACTATCAACGCAATAACACTGTCAAAAACCACTAAAACATCAAAAAATCATCAAAAATCATCAAAATATCATCACCGACTGGGTCATCAGGTCCTGGGCCTGGGGAGTCTCGAGGAAGGGCGACGCCTCCTGACCCTCGGGCGCGGCTTCGCCCTCAGCCGGCGCCGGCGGTCCGAAGATCTCCTGGAGCAGGTCCATCGGCCACTTGGCCGGGTCCTTGGGGAAGAACAGCTGGTCGACCAGGATCATCCGGCCGATCTCCCCGCGGTAGGTCTCGCGGGTGTTGCCCATGGCCTCGACGGTGGTCCAGAAGTCCACGCCGGGGTTTTTGGTGCCGAAGTCCGCCATCAGGGAGGCGATCCGGGCGTCGACCTCCGCCTCCTCGACGACGCAGTGCGAGACGTCGATGCCGGCGGCCCGGCGACGCTCGACCTCGCCCTCGATCAGGGCCTGGACGGTGGTCTGCATCATCAGCTGGGAGCCGCCGGTGTAGATCAGGGCCCGCTTGAGGTCCTCCTCGTAGCGGATCCCGTCGGGACCGACGCGCCCGGCCTGCTCGGCCGTGAGCCCGAAGCCGGCGTCTTGAGGGGTGGCAGCGGCCAGGGGGCCGCTGAGGAGGGCGAGGCCGCCCAGCAGGGCGGCGGAGAAATGGTGGAGGATGCGTGTCGACATGCTTTCTCGAAACCAGGGAAGCGCAACATTCTACGGAGGTCCCGCAGATTCGATAATGGCATTCCGTGAGAACGGCCACCCTCCTCTTGACCTGCCCGCTGCTCCTGACCGCCTGCGGCCACGAGTCAGACGGGATCGCCCTCGGAGACACCTGGATCCCTGGAGAAGCTATCGACACCGCGGTCCGCGAGATGAAGGGCAGTTTCCCCCAATGGGGCGAGAATTCGCTGGCCTGGCACGTCCTGGACGGCGGCTTCGGCCCAGCCTGGCTGCTCCACGCCGAGCTGGCGGCCGAGAGCTCCGCGGCGCTGGAGGAGGCCGATCGCTGGGCCAGGCGGCTCCAGGGCGGCGAATCCTTCGCCGACCTGGCCCGCGAACGGACCCTGGACCCCGAGGCCGGGGTCATCGAGGGCCCCTTCGCCCCGTCCCCCTTCGAAATCCGCAGCGGCCGGGTGGCGGCGGCCGTCGGCTCCCTGGAGCCGGGCCAGTGGACCGGCCCGGTCAAGACGATCCGCGGCTGGGAGCTCATCTGGCTCCAGGAGCGCGGCGACGCCCCTCGCAACCGCGCCAGCGTCACCCTGATCCGGCTGGAATTCCCGGTCGGTGCTCCGGAGGCCCGCGAGCGGGCCCGGGTGGCATGGAATACACTGCCCATCGGCGGCTCGCCGGACCGCATCCGCGACCTCCCGTTCCGCTTCCGCCACGGCCGCGTCGCCGCCGCTGAATCCTCATGATCTCCGCCCTCCTCCTGGTCCTCCCCGCCCCCGTGTTCCTTCCCCAGCCCCAGGAGCCCGCCGCCACCGCCGAGAAGACCGAGAAGAAGGCCGAGAAGCGCGCCTTCCCCAAGCTCCAGGGACCGGACAAGCGGAAGGCCGAGGGCTGGCTCCTCGACCTCCGCTCGTCCAAGAAGGACGAGACCGCCGACGCCGCCCGCGACGGGCTCAGCGCCCTGGGCGCCGCCGTCGTGCCGGCCGCCATCCAGTACTGGACCAAGATGGGCGAGGAGCGCCTGCCCTACCTGGTCGCCGTGCTGGACGCCGCCCTCGCGGACCTCGACCTCGACCTGGCGTGGAAGGAGGTCGACAAGAAGACCGCGCCCGAGGCCCGCGTCTACCTGGTCCGCCGCGTCGCCGACAGCCAGCGCAAGGACGCCCTCGAGCTGCTCGCCGCCCGCCTGAAGGACGCGGAGGAAGGCTCCCGCGAGGCTTACGAGGCCGCCCGCGGCCTCGCCTGGCGCAAGGACGACCGCGGCCTGGCCGGGCTGCTGGCGGCCACCGGGGAGGACTGGGGCGAGCACCGCGACCGCCTGCGGAAGGACTTCGCCAAGATCGAGCGCGGCCCGCTGTCGGTCCAGACCGCCGGCCTGGTGCGCCAGGCAAAGAGCCGGGAGGACCGGCTGGCGGCGCTCCACCTGTTCGAGCTGGTCGGCGGCAAGACCCAGCTCGGGGCGATGAAGCCGGTCCTGCGCGACCCCGACAACATCATCAAGCTGGCGGCCATCAACGCCTGCCGGGCGGTCCACGGCGAGGAGCCGGTCGACAACGCCTCCGTGATGCAGATCATCGACCTGGGCCGCAGCTGGGAGGCCAGGATTTGAGCGGCCGGATCCGCCCGCTGCTGCTCGCCCTGCTCGCCGCCCTGCTGGCCGCCGACGCCCCGGCCCAGGCGGAGCGTCCGAAGCACCGGAAGGACCGCTGCAGCTTCTGCGACCACGACCCCGAGGTCCTGGCCCGCAACAAGATGCACCACGGGCCGTTCCCCTTCGCCCGCACCGACAGCCTGGCGATCGCCGAAGAGGGGGTGTGGGAGCCGACCCTGCTCGAGACCGAGCACTTCCGGATCCTCGGCGACTTCCCCAAGTGGAAGGTGGAGGCCGACGAGATCAAGGTCTACCGCGCCGAGCTGGAGGCCCTCATGGACCGCTGGCCGGAGGTCAAGTCCAAGCAGGGCACGCTGGACCCCTGGTACCGCATCCACCTGCTCGGGGAGCGGCTGGAGACGCTCTACTCCCGCTTCCTCCAGCTCACCGGCAGCAAGGAGGAGGACTTCCTCGACCCCGAGCGCAACCTCATGCGCGGCATCGGCCGCTACCTCGGGCAGCACGAGAAGTACGAGGTCATGGTCTTCGAGGACGCCAACCCCTACCGCGAGTTCATGCGCAACACCTGGGGGCTGGGCTACCTCAAGCCGCAGTGCTGGAACAACGTCGACCGCAGCTCGCTGTGGTTCGGCGTCAACCTGGAGACCGACGTCATCCACCACGACAAGCACCTGTCGGCGGTGGTGATCCACAACATCGGCCACAACATGCTCAACGGCTACATGCACTACTCGTACGAGGTGCCGGTGTGGCTCTACGCCGGCATCGGCCACTGGGCCGAGAAGAGCTTCGACGGCCGCTTCGACACCTTCTGCTCGATCGAGGGCAACCTCGACGTCGGCAAGGCCACCCACGACTGGGCGCCGCAGGTGCGCAAGATGTTGATGAAGGGGCGCGGGGCCAGCTTCGCCCAGCTCATCCGCAAGAAGTCCCTGGCGGAGATCGGCTACGAGGACCACCTCATCTCCTGGTCCAAGTTCGACTTCCTGGTCCAGCACAAGCCCGAGGCTTTCGGCGCCTGGCTGACCGAGCTGAAGACGCGCAAGGACGCCAACGGCTTCCCCGACGGGACGAACATGGACGAGGCGCAGCGCAACGGCTTCAAGGAGCACTTCGGCTGGACCCTGGCCAAGGCGGAAGAAGAGTGGCAGGAGTGGGTGAAGGCGACCTATCCGGTGAAATAGGCCGGCGGAAGCGGCGCGCCGAAGCCGGCTTCCTGCTGCTCGCCGGGATCTTCCTCGGCTCCCTGGTGGTCTGCAACCTGATCGCCAACAAGTTCCTGACCGCCGACCTGGGCTTCCGCGTCTTCGTCCTGTCGGCCGGCGCCCTGCCCTACCCGGTCACCTTCCTGGTGACCGACCTGCTGTCCGAGGTCTACGGCCAGCGCCGCGCCGACCAGGTGGTCCGGACCGGCCTGGTGGTGTCGCTGTTCGTGCTGATGGTGCTGTGGCTCGGCGCCCAATTCCCCGCCATCGCCGACTCGCCGGTCGACGACGCCACCTACGACAAGGTGTTCCACAACGCCTGGCGGGTCATCGCCGCCTCGATGACCGCCTACCTGGTGGCGCAGTTCGTCGACATCCGGCTGTTCCACTTCTGGAAGCGGCTGACCAAGGGGAAGCACCTGTGGCTGCGGAACAACGCCTCGACGATCCTGTCCCAATTCCTCGACTCGACACTGGTGGTGCTGGTGCTCTTCGGCGGCGACTGGCCGGCGCAGCAGATGATGTCGACGATCTTCGATCTGTGGCTGTTCAAGACCCTGGTGGCGGTGGCCGACACGCCGTTCTTCTACCTCGGCACCGCCCTGCTGAGGCGCTACGTGGGCGATCCACAGGGCGCCGGCGAGTAGACTGCCCTGGATGGGCCTGCCCCGGGATTTCGTCGTCTTCGACACCGAGACCACCGGCGCGCCGCCGGGCGCGCGGCTGGTGGAGGTCGGGGCCCTCAAGGTCCGCGGCCGCACCGTCGTCGAGCGCTTCGAGGCCCTGATCTTCCCGGAGTGCCCGATCCCGCCCGAGGTGGTGCGGATCCACGGCATCACCGACCGCGACGTCGCCGGCGCCGAGACCGCCGCCGAGGTCCTGCCCCGGTTCCTGGCGTGGTGCGGCGAGCGGCCCCTGGTGGCTCACAACGCCTCCTTCGACGCCGCGATGGTCGCCACGGAGTGCGCCCGGCTCGGCCTCCCGACCCCCTCCAACCGGATCCTCTGCACCCTGAGGGCGTCCCGGAGGCTCCTACAGCGGAGGTCCCACTCGCTGGTGAACCTGGTGAAGGACCTGGGCCTGCCCCCGGCCCAGCACCACCGCGCCCTCGATGACGCCACCCACGCCTACCACCTCATGCTCCACCTGCTCGAGGCGGCGCCGGGCGAGGCCGGGGAGCACGCCTTCGGCGGGGGCAGGACCCTGGACAGCTACGCCCCCGATCCGCCGCGCTTGAGCGGCCGGAGGGAGGTCCTGCGGGAAGCGGCGCTGAACAACGAGGTCTTGGACATTCACTATATGCTCCAGGATCAGCGCGTGATCCCGCTGCGGGTCAGCCCGCGCTTCTTCTTCCGGCACGGCACCTCGCTGGTGATGGAAGCCCTGTGCCACTTCGACCACCACTACAAGTCGTACCGGGTCGATCGGGTGGTGCGCGCGCACCCGTGCCCAGGCGCCCCGCCGGGGTCGGTCCGGAGGTCGCCGGGGGCCTGAACCGGGCGGTCAAGAAGGGGGCTGATCGCCCGTTCGGGACCCGGTTTTGAGCCTATAATGCTGCCCTCGTCCCTGTATGTATGGGCGAGAAAGGACCGCCTCCGCCTTCCCCATCGGCGGCGACTACCCCAGCATCACCATGTCCGAAACTGACATCATTCCGCCCGAGCCGGCCAGTCCGGAGGGCGCCCAACCCGAAGCCCAGCCCGCCTTCCCGGCCAACGTGCTGCCGGCGGGAAACCCACAGCCAAACGCTGAGCACCCCTTCATCGATCAGAGCGAAGGGATCGAAGACCTCGAACGGGAGGAATTGGAAGACAAGTACCTCGACATGAAGGACGAGGTCTGGCGGCTGCGCCGGCAGCTGAACCTGAACCCCTCCACCGGCGAGCTTCCGAGCAACGGCGGCTACGCCTCCCCCGGCGGCTTCCTCAAGCGCCAGCGGGTGGCGGTCTTCATCGACGTGCAGAACATGTACCACTCGGCGAAGAAGACCTACGGCCGCAACCTGTCCTACGCCAAGATGCTGCGCCAGTGCGTCCGCAGCCGCCGCCTGTCCCGGGCGATCGCCTACGTCATCGACCGCGAAGGCATCGACCAGGTCAGCTTCCTCGACCACCTGCGCTACTGCGGCTTCGAGGTGCGGAAGCGCGAGGTCATCGAGCGCATGGACGGCTCGCGCAAGGCCGAGTGGGAGATCGGGATCGCCATGGACATGCTGCGCGTGGCCGAGAAGGTCGACGTCATCATCGCCGTCAGCGGCAACGGCGTCTTCGCCGACGTCGCCGACGCCGTCCGCGCCAAGGGCTGCAAGTTCGAGTGCTGCGCCTTCCGCGAGAGCATGAGCGACCTGCTCCTGCGCGCGGTCGACCAGTACCACGTCCTCACCGAGGAGCACCTCTACTGAGAAACCCGGGGTCAGACATCCCATTTCAATCGATGTCTGACCCCGGTTTCCGACGGTCTCCGCTACCCCTCGGGGCCGCCCGCGGTTTCAGCCGGCCCCGCATTCCTTTCCCGACCGTACCAGGAGCCCGGGGTGACCCGCCCCGCCGCGGCGCTGTAGTAGCAGGGATGCATCCGCTCCCGAAGCTCCTGCTCGCGCTGCTCCCCCTGGCGGCCGGCTCCTGCGGCGCCGCCGACCGCGCCGGCGAGCCGCTCGCCCCCGGCCAGGACCTCTGGGCGCTGCTCGACCTCGGCCTGGCCCCGACCGTGCCCGACCCGTCGATGGTGCCGGAGCACCCCGATCCGGCCACCGTCCACCGCAGCGGCCAGTTCCGCCTCGACCTGATCCTGCTGCGCGGCCCGCTCGACGCCGCCTCGCCCTTCGACCGGCCCGAGGCTTGGCGCCGGGTCGCCACACCCAGCCTGCTGATGATGGCCGGCCAGCCCGCCTCGATCTCCCTGCTCTCGGAGACCTCCTTCGTCGCCGATTTCACGACCCTGGAGTCGGACCAGGTCCTCCTCGCCGACCCGCAGGTCGGCGTGCTCCAGACCGGGCTGCAGATCCACGCCCTGGTGGAGGAGCGCGAAGGCCGGCTCTTCCGCGGCCGGATCCGCTTCCACCGCAGCGAGCTGGAGCGGATGGTGCTCCAGGAGACCACCCTTCGCGGCCACTCCGAGCCGATCACCACCCAGCTCCCGGCGGTGGCCCTGGCCGAGTCCGAGGGCCAGATTGACGCCGACCGCGGCCTCGTGCGCCTCTACCAGCTGCCGCTGCTGCCCGGCGACGACGAGATCGAGCTGCTGGCGGTCCGGCTCTACCCCGTCGAGGAGGACCCGCCCCGCGGCCAGGTCCGGCGCCAGCGCCTGACGCCGCGGACCGCGCCCTCGGGGCCGTGGCCGCCGGCGGAGTCGCGGGATTAGTCGGCGCTCCCCTCTCGACTCCGACCCCAGCCGCCGCCGCCCGGCGTGGCGATCCGGATCCGGTCCCCAGGCCGGACGGAGAACCCCCCCCCCCCCTGCACCCCGCCGCGCTT
>JACNJP010000406.1:0-2742 GCA_014382465.1 Planctomycetota bacterium | reverse complement strand
CGCGCCGGCGGGGGGGGGGGGGCGGCGGGGGCGGGCGGCCGGGGCCGGGCCCCGGGGGGGGGGGGCGGCGGGGGGAGGGGGGGGTTCGGCGGGCCCCCCCCGCGCCCCCCGGCCCCGGGCCGCGGCGCGGGGGGGGGGGGGTGGGGTCCGGGTCGCGGGGGGGGGGGGGGCCGCTCCCCCCCGCCGGCGGCGGGGGGCGCTTCCCGCCGATGACCGCCTGATCGCGGCCAGGACGGCCGTCGCCGCCCCCTGCGGCGCCCGCCGGGGCGCTGTTCCGCCGCGTCGCGATCACCGACACCCGCGCCGGCACCAGGAACTCGATCTCCTTGACCAGGCCGTCGCCGCCGCGGTGGCGGCCCGCTCCGCCGCTGCCGCGGCGCAGGCAGAGCTCGCGGATGAGCACCGGCAGCTCGGCCTCCATGACCTCCACCGGCGTGTTGCGGGTGTTGGTCATGTGCACCTGCACCGCGCTCGCCCCGTCCCCCGCCGGTCCGGCGCCGGCGCCGCCGCCGACGGTCTCGTAGTAGACCCACTGGCCGCCGCCGGGGTGGTCGCCGCCGGCGGTCCAGTTGTTCATCGTGCCCTGGCTGGCCGCCGGCACGACCTCGCCGAGCAGGCCGGCCAGCGCCGCCAGCAGCACGTCGGTGATCCGCTGGCTGGTCTCGACGTTGCCGGCGGCGACCCCGGCCGGGAAGCAGGACGACACCACCGAGCCCTCCGGCAGCACCAGGTCGACGCGCTCGAGCACGCCGCTCGACTCCGGCAGCTCCTCCGGCGCCAGCGCCTGCAGCACGTAGAACAGCGCCGAGCAGACCACCGCGCGGTGGGTGTTCCACGACCCCGTGACCTGCGGCGAGCTGCCAGTGAAGTCCACCCGCAGCCGCCCGCCGCGGTTCTGCAAGGCCACCACGATCTTCGGCGCGCCCGGGCCGCGGTGGCGCCCCCCGCCGCGGGCCCGACCCGCCGGCCACGAGCGCAGCAGCGCCTCGGTCATGCGCGCGCCGTGCTCGATCAAGCCGTCCATGCCGCGGCGGACGCGCGCCACCCCGAAGCGCTCGACCAGGTCGCGGAAGCGCTCGGCGCCGCGGTGCAGCGCCGCCAGCTGCGCCTGCAGGTCGGCGCGGCGAGCTTCGGGCTCGCGGGTGTTGGCGAGGAACAGCTTCCACACCTCGGCCACCGGCTCGCCGGCGCGCACCAGGTGCACCGGCGGCAGGATCAGCCCCTCGCCGTAGAGGTCGCTGGCCCCGGCCAGGCTGCCCGGTTCGGCGCCGCCGACGTCGGCGTGGTGGGCGCGGTTGAGCAGGAAGCCGACGCGCCGGCCGCCGGCGTAGAGCGGCGCCACCACCGTGACGTCGTTCAGGTGGGTGCCGCCGCGGTGCGGGTCGTTGAGCACGACGACGTCGCCCGGCCAGGGGTCGAGCTCGGCCAGCACCGCCGGCACCGTCAGGTGGGCGCTGCCGAGGTGGACCGGGATGTGCGCGGCGTGGGCGATGAGCCGCCCCGCGGCGTCGAGCAGCGCGCAGGAGTAGTCGCGCCGCTCCTTGATGTTCGGCGACACCGAGCTGAGCCGCAACGCCTCGCCCATCTCCTCGGCGACGCTGGCGTAGAGGTGGCGGAAGACGCCGACCTCGGCGGCGTCGGCGACCGCGGCGGATCGGGTGGCCCGACGACTCATGCCCGCGCCTCCAGCTCGAGCTCGCCGAAGGCGCCGACCCGCGCGCGCCAGCCGGCCGGCACCACCGTCGTGCCCGAGTACTCCGCCACCACCGCCGGCCCGCGGAAGTGGTGTCCGGGCGACAGCTCCTCGCGCCGGAACCAGCCGACCCGCTCGCCGCGCTGAGCCGCTCCCGTCCGGCGGGCGCCGCCGCCTCCGGGCGGCAGGGGGCGGGCCTGGAGGCGCGGCTGGGCGGCCCGGGATCGGCGCGGCGCGGCGCTCCACGGCGCCGCGCAGGGTCCGTCGGCCTGCACCCGCACCGCCACCAGGATCACCGGCCGGTCCTCGCGGGCGTAGCCGAAGCGGCGGCGGTGCTCGGCGTGGAAGCGCTCTAGGGCCCGCGCACCCTCGGGGATCGCGAACTCGCCGGCCTGGCCCTCGCCGCGCAGCTCGAGCACGCGGCGGACGCGCGCGCGCGCGACGCCCTCGGCCGCCAGCTCCTCGCGCGCGCGCTCCACCAGCGGCGCGAACAGGGCGCGGCGGGCGGCGGTCCCGGGCAAGGGCTCCAGCACGCTGTGCGCCAGCGTCCGCCGCGGCGGCGCCGCCAGCAGCCCGAGCGCCGAAAAGGCCCCGGGGAAGGGCGGGATCACCACCCGATCCATGCCCATGCGCGCCGCCAGCCAGGCCGCGTGCAGGCCGCCGGCGCCGCCGAAGGCGTAGAGCGCCAGGCCGCGCGGGTCGTGGCCCTCGGCCAGGCTGACCCGACGCAGCGCTCGCTCCATGCCGGTGGTGGCGACCTCGAGCACCGCGCGCGCCGCGGCCGGGGCGTCGATGCCGGCCGGCGCGCCGAGCTCCGCCAGCGCCCGCTCGGCCGCGGCCGGATCGAGCGCGAACTCGCCGCCGAGGAACTCCTCCGGGTGCAGCCGCCCGGCGACCAGGTGGGCGTCGGTGACCGTCGCCCGCGCGCCGCCGCGGCCGTAGCAGGCCGGGCCGGGCTCGGCGCCGGCTGACGCCGGGCCGACGCCGAGGGCGCCGCCGGCGTCCCAGGCCGCGAGGCTGCCGCCGCCGGTGCCGACGGTCTGCCGCGG
>JACNJP010000369.1 GCA_014382465.1 Planctomycetota bacterium | reverse complement strand
CGTCCGGGGTTCGCGCAGGCCGCCAGCGGGAGCGCCGCGGCCAAAAAAACGGAGAACGGCTTCATGGTTTGGTGGCGCCCTAGCTTAGTCCCAAGGAGTCCCATCCCCGCAGTCCCGACCGGGTAGATTGTGGCCGCGCGACCGGCGCGCCTCCCTCGATGAAACGGCTGCTGACCCCCCTCCTCCTGGTCCCGCTCGCGGCCGCCGCCGCGGCGCAGGACTCCAAGGTCTACCCGGACATGCCGGAGGGCGCGCCGCCGGCGCTCGAGATCGCCGGCGCCGAGGCCGCCGCCGCCGCTTCGATGCAGCCCTACCTCGAGCGCATTCCCGGCTCGGACGTCAGCTTCAGGATGGTGCCGGTGCCGGGCGGGAAGTTCCTCATGGGCAGCCCCGCGGGGGAGAAGGAACGCGGCAAGGACGAAGGTCCGCAGCACGAGGTCGAGATCTCCCCGTTCTGGATCGAGGAGCACGAGGTCACCTGGGACGAGTTCCTGGTGTTCTCGATGAAGCTCGACCAGGCGCTGCGGCAGAGGGGCGACGGCGAAGCCGCGCCGCAGGACGCCTGGGCCGACGCCGTCGGCCGGCCGACGCCGCCGTACGTGCCGATGGACTTCGGCATGGGCACCGACGGCTACCCGGCGGTGTGCATGACGCAGTTCTGCGCCCGCAAGTACACCCAGTGGCTGAGCCTGAAGACCGGCCGCTTCTACCGCCTGCCGACCGAGGCCGAGTGGGAGTACGCCTGCCGCGCCGGCACCACCACCGCCTACAGCTTCGGCGACGACCCTGGCGAGCTCGACGACTACGCCTGGCACTTCGACAACGCCGACGACCAGTACCGGCTGGTGATGAAGAAGAAGCCCAACCCGTGGGGCCTCTACGACATGCACGGCAACGTCGCCGAGTGGACCCTCGACCGCCACGACCGCAAGTTCTACGGCACCCCCGAGGCCTCCGCTGCCGACCCGGTCGCCTGGCCCGAAGAGGAGTTCAAGCGCGTCGTGCGCGGCGGCTCCTGGGACGACGACCCCGACCGCCTGCGATCGGCGGCCCGCCGCGGCTCGACCAAGTCGTGGAAGGTGCAGGACCCGCAGCTCCCGAAGAGCATCTGGTACCTGACCGACGCCTCCTTCATCGGCTTCCGGGTGGTGCGGCCGCTGGTGGAGCCGAGCGAAGCGGACAAGCAGCGCTACTGGGCGGCCGACCTCGAGGTCTACGCCGAGATCCTCGACAAGCAGCGCCGCGGCCACCGTTGAACCGACCGACCCTCCCTGATTCCATGAGCAAGCTCCCGACCGACCCCTCCCGCCGCTCCTTCCTCGTGCAGTCCTCGGCCGCGCTCGCCGGCGGCGCCCTGCTCGGCGACCGCCTGGCCGCCGCGGTCTCGACCGAAGCCGCGCCGCCGCGCAACCCCATGGGGGACGAGGAGATCCGCGTCGCCCTGGTCGGCTGCGGCGGCCGCGGCGGCGGCGCCGCCAGCCAGGCGCTCAGCACCGAGGGCAAGGTCAAGCTGGTGGCGATGGCCGACGCCTTCTCGGACCGGCTCGAGGGCACGCTCCAGAACCTGAGCAGCGGCCACGGCGACAAGGTCGCGGTGCCGGCCGAGCGCCGCTTCAGCGGCTTCGACGCCTTCCAGAAGGCGATCGACTGCGACGTCGACCTGGTGATCCTGGCGACCCCGCCCGGCTTCCGTCCGCAGCACTTCGAGTATGCCATCGGCAAGGGCCGGCACGTCTTCATGGAGAAGCCGGTGGCGGTCGACGGCCCCGGCATCCGCAAGGTGCTCAAGGCGGCCGAGGAGTCCAAGCGCAGGAACCTCAAGGTCGGCGTCGGCCTGCAGCGGCACCACGACCCGCGCTACCAGGAGACCGTCAAGCGGCTGCAGGACGGCGCCATCGGCGCCATGAAGATGTTCCGCGCCTACTGGAACGGCGCCGGCGTGTGGGTCAACCCGCGCCGGGAGGGCCAGACCGAGATGGAGTACCAGATGCGCAACTGGTACTACTTCAACTGGCTCTGCGGCGACCACATCGTCGAGCAGCACATCCACAACCTGGACGTGTGCAACTGGGTGATGGGCGGCTATCCGGTCGAGGCCCAGGGCATGGGCGGGCGGCAGGTGCGCACCGGCATCGACCACGGCGAGATCTTCGACCACCACATGGTCGAGTTCGCCTACGCCGACGGCACCAAGCTGCTGTCGCAGTGCCGCCACATCCCCGGCTGCGCCAACAACGTCTCCGAGCACGTCATCGGCGCCACCGGCCGGGCCGACATCGGCGGCGGCCGAATCGAGGGCCCGGGCGGCTGGAGCTGGCGCTGGCGCGGCGAGGGCGTGGACCCCTACCAGGTGGAGCACGACGTGCTGTTCGCCGCGGTGCGCAACGACACGCCGCACAACGAGGCCGAGAACGGCGCCAAGAGCACCATGACCTCGATCTTCGGCCGCATGGCGACCTACTCGGGCCAGGTCCTCACCTGGGACCAGGCCATCAACTCCGACCTGGCGCTGCTGCCGGCCGCCTTCGACTGGAAGGCTGACCCGCCCACCCTGCCGGACGCCGCGGGCCGCTACCCGATCCCGATGCCCGGCTCGACCCGCGCCTACTGATCCTGGAGAGGACCTCCGCTGGAATGGAACGCCGCCCCCACCTGCCCGGGCTGCTCGCCCTCTCCCTGCTGGCCCTGCCGCTGCTGGCGGCGATGAACCAGGACCCCGCCGGCCACGACGCCGACGAGACGCCGCTGATGCTGCAGATGCAGGTCCTCAAGAGCGGCATGAAGGGCCTCCGCCGCAGCCTCCGCGACCCGCAGCAGAACGACGCTTCGCTGGAAGTGGTGCTGGAGATGCAGGCCGCCTCCCAGCTGGCCAAGGTCGAGCCGCCGCAGATGGCGGCCCAGGTGCCCGAGGCGGAGCGGCCGGCCTTCGTCGCCGCCTACCGCATGGAGATGGTGGAGACCCAGAAGGTCCTGCTCGACTTGGAGCTTGCCCTGCTCGCGTCCGACTCGGAGAATGCCCAGGCGATCTACCAGCGCCTCAAGGCGCTCGAGGAGGAGGGTCACGAACATTTCACCGTGGAGTAGTCTTCTCGCCGGCGCGGCGCTGCTGGCTGCGTCCTGCGCCCAGGTCACCGGCGCCCCGGTCCGCCCGCAGAGCCTCGAGGACCAGGCACCAGAGTCGCGCTATTCCGCGCTCCTGTCGCTGGGCGACGACTCCAGCGACCTGGGGCGCGCCACCCTCTACCGCTGGCTCGGGGACGCCGACCCGCTGACCCGCAACGCCGCCGCGCGGGCCCTGTGGGAGCGGGGCGAGCGGTCGGGCGCCGCGGCGCTGATCCGCAACCTGCACCGCGACCACCGCACCTACGTGACGATGGACGCCATCTACCATCTGCGGCAGATGACCGGCGAGGACCTCGGCTACGACCCCAACCGCGGCTACCGCGAGCAGACCCAGGCGCAGGCCCGCTGGTGGACCTGGTGGACGGAGACCGGCGGCATCGGACCGGCGGCGGAGACCCCGTCGGCGAAATTCGCCGAAGCGCGGGCGCGTCTGGCGCGGGCCTTGCGGTCGGCGCGGGAGGAGGAGGCGTCGGATTCGCAAGGCCCGTACTCCGCCGCCGGCGCCTTGTGGAGCGCCGCCCTGGAGCTGAACCCCTCGCGCTGGCCCGCCGATCAGGACCGGCTGACGGTCGCCTACGAGCTGCTTGTCGAGCGCCGTCCCGACGACTTCGCCGCCTGGGCGAACCTCGCCTGGTCGACCCTGAACGCTGGCGATCTCCAGCGTTCGGAGGAAGCCTTCCGCCGCGCCCTGTCGCTGGCGCCCGAGCTCGCCAACCTGCACAACGACTTCGGCATCCTGCTCGAGACCCTCGGCCGGACCGAGGAGGCGGCCGAGCGCTACCGCCGCGCCACCGAGCTCGACCCCGGCGAGGACGTCGCCTGGTCGAACCTGGGCGACGCGCTGGCCGCCCGCGGCCGCAGCGAGGAGGCTCTGGCGGCTTGGGCGGAGGCGGAGGCGCTGGCTCCGGAGAAGTGGTACTACCATCGTCTGTGGATGGACCGCCTGGAATCCGGCCCGGTTCGCTGGCCCTGATCCACCAGCCGGAATCTGGCCCCCTTCAGTGGCCCCAGGCAAGAGGCCAAGTGCTTGGCCAGCCTGGAATTAGGACCTGGACTCGGGCTCGAGCCGGACCGGGTCGCCATGACCCGTCCTTTGCCCTTCCCTATCAAGGACTTCCGGAAACCCAGGGCCACCGAAGTGGGCCGGATTCAAGGCCTCCCGCCATCGCCCCAGCTTCTGCTCCCTGGACATCCCTGCCATCGCCGGGCTGGTGGACGGAAGGAGCACCAGCTCCGGAGATTCCGCCAGGACCGAGAGGTCGCCGCGGCTGTGGCGCAGGAAGGCCTGCTCGGCCTTGCGGCCGTTGAAGCCGATCCGTTCGATGCCCGGGTGGGCCGAGAAGAAGCCGCGGAAGTCGTTGGCGACCTCGCTGGTCCGGACGATGGCGCTGTCCAGGCTGCCCGGCCGCGAGCAGGAGCGGAGCGAATCCCACACGGCCAGGCCGTGGTCCGTCAGGATCGAGCAACGCTCCGGGTAGGGCAGGTCGGGGCCGGCGCCGAAGAGCCGGCCCATGATCCACCAGAAGGCATTTCGCGGGTGGCCGTAGTACTGCCCAGCGGCGAGCGAGGCCTGGCTCGGCATCGAGCCGAGCAACAGCACCCGGGCGTCCGGCCCAGCGATCGGGGCGAAGCCGGTGTCCGGGTCATCCATGGAGCTCAGGGACCGCCCCGGAGACTATTCGTCCGAGCCTGACACCATCCAACGCTGCCGAGACGATGCCGCCGGCGTATCCGGCGCCTTCGCCGCAGGGGTAGAGGCCGGGGAGGGTCGGGCTCTGGAGGGTGGATTCGTCGCGCACGACGCGGACCGGCGAGCTCGTGCGGGTCTCGACGCCGATCAGCTGGCCCTGCTCGCCGGCGAAGCCGGGCAGGTGGGTGTCGAACTCCACCAGGGCTTCGCGCAGCCGGATCGCCAGGCCCTTGGGCAGGATCTGCCGGAAGTCGGCGGCTTCGAGCCCGGGCAGGTAGCTGCTCTCGAGCGGCGGCGAGGCGGCCCCGAGGTCCCCGACGTAGTCGGAGCAGCGCTGGGCGGGGGCGCGGTTGCCGCCGCCGCCGGCCGCCGCGGCCAACGTCTCCAGCGCCAGCTGCAGGCGCACGCCGAAGCAGGGATCGATCGCCGGGTGCACCGGGAGCCGCCCCTCGGCGACCTCGATCGGCGCGCCGCCGCGCGGATCCACCACCACCTGGTGCAGCATCGGGTGCGCCGAAAGGGCGGCGGCCTTCTTCAGCAGCTCGGGCCAGCCCCAGCGCCAGCCGCGCTTGCCGCACCAGTCCTTGGGCTCCACCCCGACCACCAGGCCGCTGTTGGCGAAGGGCGAGTCGCGCTTGGCCAGGCTCATCCCGTTCACCACCAGAGTCGCCGGGTCGGTCTGGCTGGGAACGATCCAGCCGCCGGGACACATGCAGAAGGAGTACACCCCGCGCTCGTGGACCTGGGCGGTCAGCTCGTAGAAGGCGGCCGGCAGGCTGGAGTGAGCCTGGACGCCGTGGTACTGCTGCCGGTCGAGCCAGGCTTGCGGATGCTCGACGCGCACCCCCAGCGCGAAGCCCTTGGCCTCGAGGGTGGCGCCGGCGGCCTCGGCCATGCGCACCGAATCCAGCGCCGAGTGCCCGGCCGCCAGCACCACGGCGTCGGCGGCGATCTCCTCGCCGCCGGCGAGCCGCACGCCGCGCACCCGCGCCGGGGCGCCCTGGGTCAGGATCTCCTCGACGCGGGCGCCGAAGCGCAGCTCGGCGCCGCCGGCGATCAGGCTCTCGCGCAGCGCCTCGACCACCTTCGGCAGCCGGTTGCTGCCGATGTGCGGCCGCCAGCTGGTCAGGATCGACTCCGGCGCGCCGTGCGCCACCAGCTCCTTGAGCACCGCGCGCACCTCCTCGGGCCGCCCGCTCCGGGCGTAGAGCTTGCCGTCGGAGTAGGTGCCGGCGCCGCCTTCGCCGAAGCAGTAGTTGCTGTCGGGGTCGGCCGGCTCGCCGTGGTTCAGGGCGGCGATGTCGCGCCGCCGCTCCTGGACCTGCTTGCCGCGCTCGAGCAGGGTGACGGCGCAGCCGCCGCGCAGCAGCTCGAGGGCGCAGAACATGCCGGCCGGGCCGGCGCCGATGACCACCACCCGGCGCGCGCCTTGCGGCGGGGGCGCGATCGGCCGCGGCGTGGTCGCCACCGGCGCCGGCGGCTCCTCGCCCACCAGCCAGGCGTCGACCGCCACGCGCCACATCATGTGGCGCTTGCGGGCGTCGAAGCTGTAGCGCGTGATGCGCGCCGCGGCGATCTCGGCCGGCTTGAGCTCGAGCTCGCGGCCGGCGGCGAACTGGAGCTCGGCCTCCTGCAGCTGGTCGGGGTGCGATTCGGGCGGGAGCCAGAGGACGAAGCTGCGCGGCATCAGGCCGGAATTGTGACGCTGCGGCGCTCAGCGGGCCTCGATCTCGGCCAGGAAGTCGAGCAGCTCGAGGTGGAACTCCTCGGTGTGCTCCAGATAGACCGGATGGACGTCGCCGGCGAAGGTCAGCTGCCGGGCCTTCCGCACCGCCAGCGCCAGGTCGTCGCCGTGGGACGACGGCACGACCCGGTCGTCCTGGCTCCACACGGTCAGCACCGGCACCGGGCTGTCCCGGAGGGCGTCGAGCCACTGCGGAATGCCCACCGGCGCGACCGCCACCAGGCCGCGGACCCGGCCAGGGCGCTTGGCGGCCAGGGGGAGCGCGTAGCGGCCGCTCGCCGACGGCGAGACGACCGTCACCTCTTCCCAGCCGAGGGCGAGGATCAGGTCCTCGAGGAAGACCTCCGGCGCCAGCCCGGTCGGCGCCGAGCCCTCCTTCCCAGGCAGGTTGACCGCGGCGACGCCAAAGCCCGCGTCGGCGAGGAGCGAGATCGTGCCGAGCTCCTGCCAGGTGGCGGCGGAGAAGGCGGCGCCGTGCAGCAGGAGGACTCCGTAGTTGGCGGGTGAATCGGGGTCGATCCCGGCCATGAGGTACTCCACGCGGCCGCCGCCGACCTCGAGGGCGAGGAGTCCTCCTGGCGCGGGGCCGGCGCCGTCGTCCCGGTCCGCGCAGCCGCCGCCGGCCAGGAGCGACGCCGCCAGAAGGGCGCCGAGGAGGCGGAGAGGCGATCCCGTGAGCATGGCCGCATGGTAGCCGCCGGCCGCCGTGGCGGCGGGCGGCTAGGAGCGGCGCGCGGCCGCCACGGCCTGCGGCATCGAGACGCCGCCGGGCAGGTGGCTGAGGGTCAGGAGGCCGCCTTGCAGCGCGCCCATCAGCCCCAGGCTGCCGGCGTCGGCGCCGGTCTGGTAGAGCCCCGGGATGGGCGTGCGCGGGAAACCCCAGCCGGCGTTGCGCCGGTCGAAGCGCGGGGCGGTGGCGGGAAGCCCGTAGATGACGCCGCGGCGGTGGCCGGTCATGTCCTCGGTGGTCAGCGGCGTCGACAGCTCGACGAAGTCGACCGCCGCGCGGAAGCCGGGCCGCCGCTCCTCGACCAGGTCCAGCAGCGCCTCGGTCGCCTGGTGCTTCAGCTCCTCGTAGTCCTCGCCGCGCCGCTTCCACGGCGTGCCGCGCCAGCCGGCGAAGGGCCGCTGGCCGCACAGGCCGAGAACCTCGGCGGTGTGCCCGTCGGCGTCCGGGTCCTTGAGGGAGGGGAAGGACAGGTAGGCCATCGGCGCCGCGCGCGCCGCCAGCCACGAGTCCCGCGCCGCCCAGGTCGCCTCGTGGTCGAAGCCGCGGTAGAGCCAGTGGTTCTCGCCGCGGAAGCCCAGCTCCCGCGGATCCCGGCGGAAGCCGACGTAGGCGCTGACGTGGGCGACCTCCGGCTCGCCTTCGAGGAAGCCTTCGAGCGAGGCCACCAGCGGCGGCCGGTGGGCGGCCGGCACCAGCCTCAGCCAGGTGTTGGCGGCGCCGGCGTTGGAGACGATGAGGTCGGCGCGGTGCTCCTCGAGCTCCTCGCCGGCCTGGCCGCCGCGGGCGCGCCGGACCCGCACGCCGACCGCGCGGCCGCCTTCGATGACGATCTCCTCGACCTGGCGGTTCAGCCGCAGCTCGCCGCCGTGGGCCTCCACCGCCTGGATCGCGGCCGCGGCGATGCCGCCGGCGCCGCCCCGCGGATACCAGGCGCCCGGCGCCGCGCAGGCCGCGGCCGCCGCTGCGCTCCATGAACCAGCCGGCCGCTCCCTGCATGGCGCGGCGGGTGTCGCGGCCGCGGCGAAGCTCCACCTCCAGGCCGGGGTAGGAGTAGCGCTCGAAGGGGTCGGGCATCGGCGTCCACTCCACGGCGCCGTCGGTCACCAGGTCCATCAGCCGGCGGCAGCCCATGCCGGGCGCCATCTCGCCGATGTAGTGGACGCCGACGTCCCACTGGTAGGGGCCGCGCCGGAAGGCGTGGGTGAAGCCGCCGGCGCGGAAGTGCCGCTCCAGCACCAGCACGCGCTTGCCGCGCATCCGGGCCATCAAGGCCGCGACGGTGAGCGCGCCCATCCCGGACCCGATCAAGATGAGGTCCCAGCGATCCTTCATTCCGGGTCAGCCCTGGTTCATCGAGGGGGGCGCCGCGGAGGGCGGCGGCCGCGTCGCAGCACTCTAGCGGCCGAGGAGCGCGCTCCCGCCCCGATTCCCGGGTGCGCCGCCGGCCCGGATCGCTCCAGGCCGGCAGCTCCGTCGCGGCGGCCGCGGAATGCCCCCCATGCCGCGCCGTCCGCTAGGTCTCCACTGGCATCGGCGCCGCCTCGAGGCAGGCGATGGCCGTCAGGTGGACGAGGTCGGCGAACTCCACCGCGTCCGGCGCCAGCATCTGCGCCGGCCGCGCAAGGCCGAGCATCACCGGGCCGACGATCGCCCTGTCGGCCAGGTGCCGCAGCAGGTTGAAGCCGATGTTGGCCGCCTCCAGGTTCGGGAACACCAGCACGTTGGCCTTGCGGCCGCCGAGCCGGCACTCGGCGTGGCGCGCCTGGACCGTCGGGTCCAGCGCCACGTCGACCCGCATCTCGCCGTCCACCACCAGCCGCGGGGCGCGCTGGCGGACCAGGTCGACTGCCTTGCGGACCGTCTGGCTGCGCGGGTGGCGCGAGCCGCCGAAGCTGCTGTAGCTGAGCAGGGCGACCACCGGCTCGATGCCGTAGCGGCGCACCTCGGCCGCCGCCAGCAGCGCGATCTCGGCCAGGTCCTCCGAGTCGGGCTCGATGTTGATCGCGGTGTCGGCGAGGAACAGCACGCCGTCGGAGGTGAAGACCATGGTCATGCCGCAGACGCGCCGCACGCCGGGCTGCAGCGGCACGACCCGGAACACCGGCTCGAGGGTCTTGCGCACCTTCGAGGGCAGCACGCCGACCATGCCGTCGGCCTCGCCCAGCCTCACCATCAAGGGCGCGAACCAGGCCGGCTGGGACGCCAGCTTGCGCATCTCGCCGAGGTCGTGGTCGCCGTCCCGAAGGACCTCGAACAGCTCGACGGCGTAGCGGTCGAGCCCGGGCCACACCCGCGGGTCGATGATCTCGACCTGGTGGAGCGGCAGGTGGTGCTCCTCGGCCCTGGCCTTCACCGCCCGCGCCGGCCCCCCCAGCAGCGGCGTTGCGATGCCCCCCCCGGCCGTCGCCGCCCCCGCCCGCACCACCCCGTCCTCCCCCCCCTCCGGGAGGACGTCCCCCCGCCCAGCCGCCCCCCCCCCCGCCCCCCCGCCGCGCCGCCGGCCCCCTCCC
>JACNJP010000341.1 GCA_014382465.1 Planctomycetota bacterium | reverse complement strand
CGGGGACCCGGGACGGAGGTGGCAGGCGGGGCTCGTGGCGGGGGGCCCCGCCACCCTTTCCTGCCCCGGGGGCGGGGCGGCGCGGCCCACGCAGCTGCTGCCGATCCTCGGCGGCCGGGCGATGGTGGCCGAGACCGCGCTGCGCCTCGACCCGCTGGTGCCGCCGGAGCGGACCTGGGTGGTCACCAACCGGCTCCAGGTCGCCGGCGTCCGGGCCGCCTGCCCGGAGCTGCCCGCCGGGAACATCATCGTCGAGCCCTGCGCCCGCAACACCGCCGCCTGCGTCGGCCTGGCGGCGGTGGTGGTGGCCGCCCAGGACCCGCGGGCGGTCCTGGCGGTGCTGCCCGCCGACCACCTGATCTCTCCGGCGGAACAATTCCAGCGGGCCCTGCAGGCGGCCGCCGAGGCCGCCGCCGAGCCCGGGGCGCTGGTCACCTTCGGCATCCCGCCGACCTATCCGGCGACCGGCTACGGCTACATTCGCCGCGGTGAACGGCTCCCGGAGCGGCTCGGGCTGCGCTGCTCGAAGGTGCTCTCCTTCACCGAGAAGCCGGACCAGGCGCGGGCGCGCGGCTTCCTCGCCAGCGGCGACTACTTCTGGAACTCGGGGATCTTCGCCTGGCGCGCCGACACCCTGCTGGCGGCCATCGACCGCCACATGCCGGCGCTCGGCGAGGGCTTGAAGGAGCTGGCCGCGGCGCTCGGCGGCCCCGGCTTCGACGCCGCGCTGGAAGCGCTCTATCCGGGCTTCGAAGCCCTGCCGGTCGACGTCGGGATCATGGAGCGGGCGGACGGCGCCGTGGTCCTGGAGACGCCGTTCCACTGGAGCGACGTCGGCTCCTGGAAGGCGGTCTACGACGAGCTCGAGCACGACCGGGACGGCAACGCCGCCGTGTTCCCGAACGGCGGCAGCCTGGTGGCGCAGGACGCCGGCGGGGTCCTCGCATACTCCTCGGAGCCGCAGACCATCGCCGTGATCGGCGTCGACGACATCGTCGTCGTGCGCACCGGCGACGCCATCCTGGTGGCCGCCCGCGACCGCACCGAGGAGGTCAAGGACCTGATCGAGCGTTTGCAGGCCGAGGGCCGGACGGAGCTCCTGTGAAGGGCCGCGCGCTGGCCGTCGACTACGGCGCCAAGCGCACCGGGCTGGCGATCTCGGACGAGATGCGGATCGTCGCCACGCCCCTGGAGGCGGTCGTCAGCACCAGCCTTGAGGAGACCGTCGCCGGGGTGGTGGCGGTCGTCGCCAGCATGCGGGTGACCACCCTGGTGCTCGGGATGCCCTTCCTGCGCTCCGGCCTCGAGGGTTCCCAGTGCGCCAACGTGCGGCTGTTCCTGTCCGCCCTCAGGCAGAAGCTGCCGGCGGGGGTGGAGGGCGTCGAGCGCGACGGGCGCTTCACCACCCACGAGGCCGAGCTCCGGCTGCGCCCGACCGGGAAGCGGCGCAAGCAGCTCAAGAGCCACATCGACTCGACCGCCGCCGTGGTCCTGCTGCGCGACTACCTCGCCGGCTCGGAGTTCGACTGAAACCGGGCGGAAGGGGCGCGCGGTCGGCGCCCGGCCCCTAATATGAACGCGGAGCGTTGCCTGGACGGCCGCGTTCGGCCTTCGGGCCGACCGAGGAAAGTCCGGACTCCGCAGGGCGTGGTGGTGGCTAACGGCCACCGGGGGCAACCCTAGGGAAAGTGCCACAGAGAACAGACCGCCTAAGCGGCTCCGGCCGCCGGCAAGGGTGAAACGGCGAGGTAAGAGCTCACCGCGCGCTCGGCGACGAGCGTGGCAGGGTAAACCCCACCAGGAGAAAGCCCGCGTAGGGAGGGGAGGCGTGGCCCGCGCCGCTTGAACCTCCGGGTAGGGCGTTGGATGCCGACGGCAACGGCGGCACGAGAGAAATGGTCGTCGCCCCTTCGGGGGAACAAGATCCGGCTTACAGGGCAACGCTCCACTCCCTGCCGGCGTCGACGAGGCGGACGCAGATTCCCAGCTGACGGGCTTTGTTAGCCCCAGGTTTTGCGCGACTTATCCACAATTGCCCCACAAGTTGGGGAATTCTGGTCCGTCGCGCTTGCGCGATTCCGTCTCAACCGCTACAAAAACGCTGGGATGGAATTCGTCTGGGTCGTTCCGCGCGCCGTGCTCCTTCGCGAGCCGATTCATGGGCTCCTGCCCCTGGATCCGGCCGCCCTCGAGGAGCGCTACCTCGCCCCGGCCCGCGAATCCGGCTTCTTCATGGAGCGCCGTTACGCCGAGGACCACCCGGAGTTCAAGCAGGTCATCCCGTACGTCGCGGTTTGCCGGGACGAGCAGATCCTGTGCCTCACCCGGCTCAAGACCCAGGGTGAGAAGCGGCTCCACGGCCTGAAGAGCATCGGGGTCGGCGGCCACGTCAACCCCTGTGACGCCCTCGAGGGAGGCTGCCTGTTCCAGCAGGCCTGCTCCCGGGAGCTCCACGAGGAGCTGGTCCTACCTCCCGCCCCGCTGTCGCTGACCCCGGTCGGCATCCTGAACGACGACCGGACCGAGGTCGGGGCCGTCCATCTGGGTGCCGTCTACCGCCTCGACGCCTCCTCGATCGAGGTCTCGATCCGTGAGACCGCCGCCATGAGCGGCGGATTTCAACCGCTCGACCAGCTCGAAGCCCGCGCCTCCGGCCCGGAGAACGGCTTCGAGACCTGGTCGGCCCTGCTCCTCTCCTCCGGCGCCCTGCGCGCCGCGGGAACGCCCGCTTCCTGAACCTCCCCATACCACCGAGCTCCATGGTCCGTCGCGCTGACATCACGGAAGTCGATATTCAGGAGATGATCCTCCGGCTGCGCCAGGCGCGCACCGAGCCGAACGTCCGCCTGCTCTTCAAGGACGGTCGCAACATGAACGGTGCGATCACCTTCGTGGAGCGGCTCGGCACCGGCCGGCTGATCAACGTCGATGACGAATTCGCCGCCGATTTCAACATCTACGAGTTGAAGCAGGTGGATTTCTGAGCGGGTCTCAGGCGTAGGCGCTCGCGCCTCCGTCCCGGACCCAGCCCGACAGCCGGATCCCGAAGCGCTCGGCGGCCTCGACCGCGAGGCTGGTCGGCGCCCCCACCCCCGCCACCGCGCCGACTCCC
Source organism: Planctomycetota bacterium (assembly GCA_014382465.1). Classification (GTDB taxonomy): domain Bacteria; phylum Planctomycetota; class UBA1135; order UBA1135; family UBA1135; genus J029. Next base: position 6,763 of record JACNJP010000341.1, on the reverse strand, counting down.
CCGAGGGCGGCCTTCTGGACGATCTCGAAGGACAAGCGGCCGCTCACCAGCAGGATGAACGGGTCCTCGAGCGGATATCGCCCCTCGCGGAGCCGGGCCCCCAGCACCTTGTCGACGGCGTTGTGGCGACCGACGTCCTCGGCGACGTCGGCGAGGCTGCCATCCGGCGCCAGCAGGCCGGCGCCGTGGGCCCCCGCGGTGTGCCGGAACAGGTCCTGACGGTCCCGGAGCCGGACGAAGCCCTCAAGGAGCAGCGGCGCCGCCAGCGGGGACCAGGGCACAATCGGCGGCAGCGCCCGGTCGAGGGCGTCCAGGGTGCGGGCGCCGCACAGGCCGCAGGAAGAGCCGACATAGCCGGCCCGCCGCTGACCGTCCTCGAGGACGACGGAATCGGCCACCGAGACCATCCAGACGTTGGGCTCGGGGCGGCCGGAGGGGTCCCGGCAAGGTTCGACCGCCAGCAGGTCCTCCGGCCGCTCGAGCACGCCCTCCGAGGCCAGGAAGCCGGCGATCAGGTCGCGCTCGCGTCCCGGGGTCCGCATCAGCACCGCCCACGGCTGGCCGCGGAGCCGCAATTCCAGCGGCTCCTCGGTGGCGACCCGGTCCTCGGTCTCTTCCGGCGGTCCCTGGCCGGCCTGCCGCCGGCGGCGCAGGGACCGCCAGGGAGGATCGGGGCTAGCGGAGGAAGGTCGCGTAATCGGCTTCGTCGAAACCGAGGATGGCCTTCTCGCCACGAGCCAGGAGCGGCCGCCGGATCATGTCAGGGTTGGCGCGGAGGAGGTCCACGACCTCCTTCTTGGTCTTGAAGCTCGCGTTGGCGATGTCGTGCTCCTTGTAGCCCTTGGCCCGCGTGTTGAAGGCGTTCTTCGGTTCTTGGGCGTCGACCGCCTTCTCGAGGAGCTTCTTCGCGGGCGGACTCTTCAGGATGTCCACAGCCTCGAAGTTGACGCCCTTCTTCTCGAGATAGCCGACGGCCTTCATGCAGGACTTGCAGGAGGACTTGATGTAGAGCTTGACAGCGCTCATGTCGTTCTCTCTTTGCCAGTTTCGGGGCCGGACCGGCCCGCGTGCTTCAAGCAAGCTGTTCCCCGATGGGGATGAAGCAGTTGCTCAGGCCCGGCAGTTTACCCAGAAACGGCGCTCAGTCCAACCCCTAGGAGGGCGCACCGGACCCATCAAGCAATAGTTAAATCATTTGACCGTCGCCTTTTAGATCACTCTTCAGGCTCCTCTCCGGCTCCCGAAGCGGGCCGAAAGAGTTCCTGCATGAGCCGCACCAGGTTGGCGGCGAAGGTACTCCGCGCCACCACCTGGACCCCAAGGCCTTGGGCCTGGGTGATCAACTGCGTCAAGTTGTGGGAGCAATAGCCCAGAATGGCCATCTCCCGGGTCCGCGGATCCTGCCGGAGTTCACGCAGGAGGTCCGACACCTTGAGGCGGTCGAGTTCGAGGTCCATGACCATCTCGGCGTGCGGCCGCTGGGCGATCTGCTCCAGGATCGGCTGGTCCCAGTTCGGGACCACAGGGCCGCGCTCCAAGGCACGTGCCGCCGCATCGACTTTTCCCAGGAAAAAGTCTTCGCTGATCAGCAGGTGGACGGCGCGGTTCGGTAGTTCCGGTTCTTCCGGCAAGGCGCGGCCTCCGAGGGCCTAGGACGCCCCTAAAATCGGCCGGGCCATGTCGCGACAAGCCGCCAATCAAGAAAAATTCTCCCCTCAGCCGGAGGCGGAATACCCGCCGGCGGCCCACTTCATCGCCGGCGACTGGTCGGAGCCCGCCTCGGGGGGGCGGCTGGCTTCGATCGATCCGTCCAACGAGGAAGCTCACGGGGAGATCGCCGCCGGGAACGCGGAGGACGTCGATCGGGCGGTCCGAGCCGCCTCCGCCGCCTTTGAGGATTCGAATTGGCGCCACATGGCACCGTCCAAGCGGGCGAGGATTCTGGGGCGTCTCGCCGAGCTGGTCGACCAGAATCGGGCCAACCTCGCCCTGCTGGAGAGCCTCGACACCGGCAAGACCGCCTTCGACTCGGGCAAGATCGAGATCCCGATGGTGGCCGAGATCCTGCGCTACTACGCCGGCTGGGTCACCAAGCTGGAGGGCGCCGTGGTGCCGCTGCCGGGCAACGCCATGGGGCTGAGCCTGCGCGAGCCGGTGGGCGTCTGCGGCTTGATCACGCCCTGGAACTTCCCCTTGCTGCTGGCGACATGGAAGGTGGCGCCGGCGCTCGCCTGCGGCAACACGGTGGTCCTCAAGCCGAGCGAATTGACCTCGATGACGAGCCTGTGGCTGGCGAAGCTCGGCGCCGAGGCCGGCCTGCCGCCCGGCGTCCTGAACGTGGTCACCGGAGACGGCGAGGCGGTCGGCATGCCGCTGGTCCGACACCCGCGAGTCGACAAGATCAGCTTCACCGGCTCCACCCGGGTCGGCAAGCTGGTCCAGCGAGAGTCGGCCGAGACCCTCAAGCGGGTGACCCTGGAGCTGGGCGGTAAGTCGCCCAACATCGTCTTCGCCGACGCCGACCTGAAGGCGGCAACCCGCGGGGTCATCGGCGGCATCTTCTACAACAAGGGCGAGGTGTGCGCCGCCGGCTCACGCGTCCTGGTGCAGCGCGAGGTCTACGACGACTTCCTGGCCGGCCTGAAGGCCGCGGCCGAGAAGACCACCGTGGGACACCCGCTGGCGGCGGGCACGCGCATGGGGCCGGTGTGCAACGCTCGCCAATTCGACTCGGTGCGGCGATTCATCCAGGGCGGCCTGGAGGATGGCGCCCGCCTGGTCGCCGGCGGCCGCGACCTGCGCGACGAGGTCGGCGGCGGCAAGGGCTACTACATCGAACCGACGGTGTTCGCCGACGTCGATCCCAAGGCCCGCATCGCCCAGGAGGAGATCTTCGGGCCGGTGCTCTCGGTGATGCCCTTCGACACCCCGGAGCAGGCCCTCGAGATCGCCCACGACACTCGCTACGGCCTGGCCGCCGGGGTCTGGACCCGCGACATCGGCCGCGGCCTGTCCTTCGCCCGCGCCCTGCGCGCCGGCACGGTCTGGGTCAACGCCTACAACCTCTACGACCCCGGCCTGTCCTTCGGCGGCTTCGGCGACTCCGGCTTCGGCCGCGACCTCGGCCGCGCCGCCCTCGACAGCTACACCGAGCCCAAGTCCGTCTGGCTCAATCTGGATTGACGGATGGTGTCAGGCTCGGACGAATTGTCCGGAAACCCGGACAATTCGTCCGAGCCTGACACCATCATCGCCGGCAGCAGGAAGAGGTGGGCGGCTAGGGCGGTGAGGGCGCCGAGGGCGGTGAGAGCGCCGAAGCGGGCGGTGGGCGCGAAGCCGGAGAAGATCAGGATGCCGAAGCCGGCGGCCAGGGCGAGGGAGGAGACGGCGGCGGCTTCTCCGACCTTCTGGAAGGCTTGCAGGACGCCCTCGCGGCCGCCTCCCGAGCGGCGGTAGGCGTGCAACAGGTGGTAGCTGTTGTCGACCGCCAGGCCGAGCAGGACCGCGGAGACCATGACGGTGGCGGCGTCCAGGCGGTATCCGGCGAGCCAGGCGAAGCCCAGGGTCGAGGCGACCGGCAGGAGGTTGGTCACCATCGCCGCACAGAACTCCCGCAGCGACCGCACCACCACCAGGAACAGCAGCGAGATCACTAGGATCGTCAGCGCCAGGGAGACCACCAGCGTGCCGGTCAAGGTCTCCTGCAAGCGCAGCAGCAGCGGGACCGTGCCAGTCAGCTGGATCTCCCACGGCCTCACTTCGCGCCAGGTCTGGATCGACTCCTCGAGCTCGGCCTGGAGCGCCAGCGAATCCTCGGCGGTGCCTGTGGTGTAGCGCACGGTCCATCGCGCCCAGTCGCCGTCCTTCGCCAGCCGGCCGCTGCGCTCCAGCGCCACCGGACCGAGCAGGCCGGCCGCCGGCCCCAGAGCCCGCGCCGAGTCCACCAGGACCGCCTCGGGGCCGAACACGCCCCGGACGGCGTCGGGCCCGCTGAGCGCCCGCCCCAGGCCGCTGCCGCTGAGTTCGGCGACCTTCCAGTCCTGGCCGTCGATGCGCCGGGCCAGGACCTCGAAGGTGGACATGGCGGCTCCCTCGCGCTCGATCTCGAGGAATTCCTCGCGCACCCGATGGCCGTCCGGGAAGTAGTCGAGGACCTCGGTGCCGACCGGAAGGTGGACGACCCCCCAGCAGCCCAGCGCGGCCAGGGCGATCCCGCAGGCCTGGATCGGCAGCCGGTGGCGAAGCGAGGCCTCCGCCAACCGGCGCCACCTCCGGCCGGAGGTGGCCGCCGCGCTCGGGCGGCGCGACCGCCAGGGCAGCCGTCCCAGCAGCCAAGGCAGGCCGAAAAGCATCGCCGGGGCCACCACGGCGACAGTCACCGCCACCGCGATGCCCAGCCGGCGCACCGGCTGGAGGCTGCTGACCGCGAAGACCCCGAAGCCGGCGGCGGTGGTCGCGGCCGCCAGAAGGCCGGCCGCCAGCTTGTCCCGCCGCGCGGCGCGGGCAGCCTCGGGCGGCGCCATCCCCTCCGCCAACCGCTGGCGGAAGGCGCTCAGCAGGTGAAGGGTGGAGGCCAGCAGGATCACCAGGCACAAGGGCCCGATCGCCACCAGCACCAGGTTGGCGGACCAGCCGACCTGTCGCAGGCCGGCCCGGGCCCCGGCGGTCGCCAGCAGGGCGGGGAGCATGGCGAGCAGGGCCAGGGGCAGCGAACGGAGCGCAAGCGCCACTCCGAGCAAGGCGGCCACCGCCAGCAGCGGCGCGAAGACCTCCTCCACCCGTCGGGACTCGTCGTCCATGGCCGCGGCGACTAGCGGGTGGCCGGCCGCCCGGAGCCGCACCCCGGCCACCTCGGCCTCCTCCTGGAGATCCCTGACGGCAGCCGCCAGCGCGCTCCGCTCGAGCTGCGGCGCGGCCGGATCCACCAGCAGCAGGAAGTCGACCCGGACCGGATCGAGGCCGACCAGCTCCAGCGCCACCGCCGCCGGACGCACCGCCGCGTCCTCGACCGCCCCCACCGGATCGTTCGCGGGACTGCCCAGCAGGTGGAAGGGGTCGACCACCTCGCGGACCGCCGGAAGTCGGCGCAGCTGCTCCCCGACCTCGTCGAGCCAGGCCAGCGGCTCGGACTGCTCCAGCTCGAAGCCGTTGGCCCGCAGCAGCACCACCTCGTCGCCGCCGAAGCTCTCGCGGAGGGCGCCGTAGGCGTGGTCGAGGCTCTCCTGCCCCCGCAGCCAGATGTCGATCCGGTTGTCCGAGGGCCAGCCGCGGGCGCGGACCGACAAGGCCGCCACCAGCCCCACGAGGACCAGCAGGACGGCGATGGCGGCGACCGGGCGGCGGGAGAACTCGCGATCCAAGGCCGAGAGGATCTCAGACCCGCTGAGCCTGCGCCACGTCGCCGAGGCCATTCCTGAGATCCTGTCCGAGACTTTCACGTTGGGGGGGCGCCTGGGAGGATGAACCGGCCACCGCGGCCGCGGGCGCCCCACTCCTTGGGCACTCGCCCCCGGCTTTTTCGCCACGTCCGGCGCTCCCGCGCCGTCTGGTCCATGGAATGGAAGCTCTCCCGCTCGACCCGCGCGACCTGCTGAGCCACGCCGACGGCATGCGCCGGGTCGCCCTGCGCCTCCTGCGGGACGAGGCCGACGCCGACGACGTGGTCCAGGAGGCGCTCGCCAAGGCGGTCCAGAACCCGCCGCGCGACGGCGCCCCGCTGCGCCCGTGGCTGGCGGTGGTCACCCGCAACCTGGCGATCGACCTGATGCGCAGCGGCGGGCGGCGGCGGGCGCGGGAGCAGGCGCAGGGCGGCGGCGCCCTCGAGTGGCCGACGCCCGATCAGCTGGTGGAGCGGACCGAAGCCCACCGGCGCGCCGTCGACGCCCTGCTCGGCCTGCCGGAGCCCTACCGCCAGACCCTGATCCTGCGTTTCCTCCACGACCTGGGCGCGGCCGAGATCGCCCGCAGGCGGGGCTCGCAGGAGGCGACCGTCCGCTCCCAGGTCAAGCGCGGCCTCGACATGCTGCGCCGGGAGCTCGGCTCCGCCGACGGCGACTGGAGGGCCTCCTGCCTGCTGATCCTCCGCCCGCTGCCGGCCCCCTCGCCGCAGCCCTGGGGACCGCTGCTGCTCTCCCTGGCCTTGAGCCTGGCGCTGGTGGGCTGGGTGGCGATGACCGCCCCGATCTACCGGGCCGGCCCCGAGCGCCAACAGCCGGTTCTCTCCAAGGACCTGCAGCGGGAGCTCCGGGGCCTCGGTTACGTCGAGGACGCCGACGCCGAAGATCTGCAGAACCTCGGCTACGTCGGCGGGGACGAAGAATAGCCCCTGGCTTGGCCGAGCGGCCCCGACCCGGCGATCGGCGGTCGAGGCGATAAGCTGCTTCGGAGCACCGCCCGGAAGCACCATGACCTCCCCCCACATCCCCGCCGTCCTGGCCGGAACCCGCACCGTCGCCGTGGTCGGTTGGTCCGTCAAGGAGGACCGCCCGAGCCACTGGATCGCCGAGTACCTCGAGAAGGAGGCCGGCTACCGGGTGTTCCGGGTCAACCCGGCCGCGGAGTCCACCGAGGCGCGGCCGGTGTGGCCGAACCTGGGAGCGGTGCCGCAGCCGATCGACGTCGTCGACGTCTTCCGGGCGCCGCCGCACGTCCCGGAGATCGTCGAGGAGGCGATTCATCTGGGCGCGAAGGTGGTGTGGCTGCAGCCTGGGGCCGAGAACGAGGCCGCCGCCGAGGCCGCCCGCTCCGCCGGCCTGACGGCGGT
>JACNJP010000349.1 GCA_014382465.1 Planctomycetota bacterium | reverse complement strand
GCTCGGCTTCGTACAGGCTGGGGCTGAGGACGGCGTCCGCGATCAGGCCGCCTTCTGACCGGACGACCAGGAACTGCTTCCCTCCGATGGTCGCCGCCAGCGCGGCTGCGAGGCGTTCCCGCTCGGACTGGTTGTCCAAGCACACGCCGTCGTGTTTCTCCAAAGCGGCAAGGATTTGAGGAGGCGGCCGCCGCAGACCAGCTTCACCGCCGTTGCACACGGCAGGAGCCGCGCGGCGAAGCTGTCGATGCCGACGACCGCCTCCTCGTTCCCGGGGAGGACCCAGGTGTGGCCGAGGTGGAACAGGAGCCCCGGCGGCGCCTCGGTCCGCTTCAAGGCCGGGATCATCCTTCCGACTCCTGGTGGCACAGCATGCAGTCGTCGTAGGCGCTGAAGGCCTTCTCGCCGTCGTGGCAGGAGGCGCACAGGTCGCCGTCGTGGGCCCGGTCGCTGTTCACCACACCCTCCGCCGGCGTGCCCGGGGTGGTGAAGCGGAAAAGGCGCGGGTGGCAGGCGTCGCAGCGGACGTCCATCGGGTCGACGTGGTCGGCGTGGTCGAAGACCACCGGTCCGGGGCTGTCCTCGCTGGCGGGGAAGCGGAAGGGCGGCGGCAGGGTGAGGTCCTCGAGGCCCTGGGCCACGGCGCTCGGATGGCGGGCGTCGGCGGGCGCGGCCGCGCCGGCCCGGGCCGCGGCGCCGCGCTCCTCCGCCTGCGGCGAGGCCGAGATCGAGTCGGTCGCCAGCACGCCGACCGCGCCGAGCGCCAGCATGCCCCACAGGCCGAGCAGCGCCGGCCGCGTGAGGATCCGGTCCGGGTCGTAGGGCTTGCCCGAGCGCGGCGCCAGCGACTCCGGCAACGGCTCCTCCTCGGCCTTCGGGAACACCGGCAGGTAGCGGGCGGCGAGGCCGAAGCAGGCCACCCCGAGCGCCACCAGGAACACCGTCACCGTCACCTCCATCCACGACGGGAAGTAGGAGACGCCGGTCCACCCGGCCATGCCGGTGACGGCGACGTTGAGGCGGTGGACGATGAAGCCCATCACGGTCAACGTCGAGGCGAAGAACAGGCCGCTGTTGGAGTAGCGCACCCGGCGCGAGGACAGCAGGACCATCGGCAGCGCCGAGCCGAGGCCGATCTCGCCCCAGAACAGCACCGCCTCCGGCGTCGCCTCGAAGGCGTAGCCGAGCGCCCCGCGGTAGATCAGGTCGTTGGCGCGCAGCACCAGGTAGACGGCCTGGGTCACCACCACGGCGCGGCCGAGGCCGCGGACCAGCCCGCCCTCGAGCCGCCGGCCGAAGGCGCGGCTGCTCATGCACGACTCGAACATGGTCATCGCCAGGCCGGCGGCGACCGCCGAGATCAGGAACAGCACCGGCAGCATCGGGCTGTACCAGAGCGGGTGCAGCTTGTCCGGCGCGATGACGTAGAGGCTGCCGAGCGAGGACTGGTGGGTCACCGACAGCAGCACGCCGAGGATCACCAGCGGCGTCATCATGCGCCGGACCACCTTCAGCGGCTTGTGCCAGCCGAGCTTCTCGAACAGCAGCGGGCTGAACTCGGCGGCCAGCACGATGGCGTAGAGCATCTCGCACCAGCCGATCAGGAACATCACCGAGCGCGTGTTCCAGAACACCAGCGGGTGCCAGATGCGCATCGGGCGGCCGAGGTCGAACAGCACCGCCAGGATCACCATCAGGTAGCCGAGGAAGGCCGTCAGCAGCGCCGGGCGGGCGATCGCGGCGTAGCGCTCCATGCGGAACACGTGCACCGTGGCGGCGATCACGAAGCCGCCGGCGGCGACGCCGACGCCGACCAGCACGTCGAAGCCGATCCACAGCCCCCACGGGTAGTCGTCGGACAGGTTGGTGGCGGCGCCGAGGCCCTGGCCGAAGCGGATGACCGTGGCGTAGAGCCCGGCGATGAGCAGCGCGCCGAGCACGGCGCGCCAGACCGTTAGCCGGCCCAGGAGCGAGGGAAGCCTCATGATTCCACCTCCTCGTCCGCCGCGTCACCGGTCACGGGCGGACGCCGGCGCATGGCCTCGTCCATGGTGATCTCACCGCTGCGGACCTGTTCCATGATCTCGCGCCGGCCGGTGAGCCACCAGACGCCGGCGAGCAGGGCGCCGCCGACCGTCAGCGCGGCCGGCAGCTTGTCGAGGATCGCCCAGGTCATGCCCGGGTACTCCGTGTCCTTGTGGACGTTGGGGAAGCCGATGGTGGCGAAGGGCACTGGCGACAGGTAGAGCACCGAGGTGCCGCCGGCCTCGTGCAGGCCGTAGACCTGGTTGACGTAGGCCTCCGGCTTGTCGCGGATGCGCCGCTGCGCCTCGCTGATCAGCTCCTCGCGCTCGCCGAAGCGCAGCGCGCCGGTCGGGCAGGTCGAGGTGCAGGCCGGCTCCCCGCCCTTCTGGATGCGCTTCTCCCAGCACATGATGCATTTCCGCACCCGCGGCTCGGTGCTGTCCCACTCGTAGCGGGGAACGCCGAAGGGGCAGGCGATCATGCAGTAGCGGCAGCCCATGCAGAGCCGTTCGTTGTAGACCACCGGCCCCTCGTCCGACTTGCGCAGCGCGCCGACCGGGCAGACCGAGGCGCAGGCCGGGTTGAGGCAGTGCATGCACTGCCGCTTGATGGAGAGGCCGCCGCGCCGCTCGATGAAGGTCCAGCTGGTGGCGCTGAGCCGGTCGTCCGGCGCGTCGGCCGGCAGCTCGTTGATCTCGCGGCAGGCGAGGGCGCAGCTGCCGCAGCCGGCGCACCGGTTCAGGTCGACCAGGATTCCAGGTTGCATGGCTCCCTCCGATCAGCTCGCGGCGTAGAAACGGTCGACGAGCTTCTTCCAGTCGCTGGCGCCGAGGTCGCTGGCGATGCCGACCGGGACGGGGCTGCCGCCCGGGCGGAAGGTCGCGGAGACCCGCGCCCCCTGGCCGAGGCCGGTGGCGAAGTCGCGGACCCGGGAGAGCTCGCTGCCCATCCAGGCGGTGGCCTCCTCGGCGACCTTCATGCCGCGCAGGGCTTCCGCCAGGCTGCGGGCGTGCAGGCGGTAGAGCCAGCCCTCCTCGAAGGGGTCCCGGGCCAGCCGCTGCGGGTCGGCGCCGACCAGGGTGTTGACCTCGTCAATGACGCCCTCGAGCGGGGCGCGGAGGACGATCGAGCGGCTGCCGAAGTGGAGCGTCGCCAGCGGGTCGCCCTGGTGGACGACGCTGCCGGCCGGCAGCAGCTCGAGCCGGTCGACGCCGCCGAGCAGGGCGAGCGCCAGCCGGTCGGTGCCGAGCCGGATAGAGCCGGAGCTTTCCAGCTGCAGCCAGTCGTGGCCGGGCGAGAGGAACAGGCCCGCCGGAAGCCGCGAGAGCTCGTCGGCAATCCTGGGAGCGCCGCGGCGCTGGGCCGGAGTCGGGAGGACCGCCGCCCGCGGGTGGACGACCGGATCGGACGCCATCACGAGCGCTTCGCGGCGGGCTTCCGAACGCTGGACCAGGTAGTCGACGGTCAGGGCCGCGACGAAAGTGAGCAGGACGAGGAGCACGAACATCTGGTTTTCTCCTGGCGGGGTATCGGGGCCGCCGAAGGAGAAGGAGCAAGGGTCGTGCCAACGAGATCGGAAATTTGAAACGTGGCTGAAACCGGGGTTTTAGGCCTGAAATCGGGTGATCAAGAGGCTCGCGGCCGGGACGCGGCGCGGGCGGCGCTGCCGGGTGTCACCCCACCCTGTGGCAAATAACCACAACTCTGGCCGCGCGATGCCGCAGGAAAAAGTGCAGCCGCGGAGGCCCCTCAACCCCCGCGGCCGCGAAAAACCATTGTCGCCAATCCGGCCGCTCGCACGGCGCGGACTCGGGGGTTCTCCCTCAAGAACACCCGACGTGGAACTCGTCGTTCCACCAACAACCGCCGGTCAGGATAACCGGGGATGACGCCGAAGACAGCCTCATTCCTTGGAGACCGTTTTTCTCAAGAGCCGGGTCAGTTCTCGCAACTCCGAGTCCTCGAGCTGACCGAACTGGCGGCTGTGGACCGAGGCGATCGGAAGGTAGAGATCGAGGCACATTCGGAGGCCCTTCTGTTCCAGGTGGGCCAGGACCACGCGCCGGTCGGTGGCGCTCCGTTCCCGGCGAATCAGGCCGTCCCGGGCCATCCGGTCCAGCAATCGCGTGACGTCGGGCACCCGGTGGAGGAGGCCGGAGGAGATCTCGCCGCAAGGAACGCCCTTCTCGTGGGCCCGGACCAGGATCCGCAGGACGTTGAATTGGGTCGGGGTCAGGCCTCGCTGCTTGAACAGCGAACGAAAATCTCCAACCAGGTGCTCGTGGGCCTCCACCAAACTGAGGTAGGCGGTGCGGGAAAGGGAGTCCGGGATGTTCTCGGGCACGCCTCCCAGCTTAGCCAACTTGACAGTATTTGTTCCAACATATATTCTCCCGGCCATGCCTCAACCGTCCCCGCGCACCACCGAGATCCCGGTCCACCCCCAATTCCTCGACCGCTGGTCGCCGCGCTCCTTCTCGAGCGAGCCGGTGCCGCCGGAGACCCTCGCCAGCCTGTTTGAGGCCGCCAGGTGGGCGCCATCGTGCTTCAACGCCCAGCCCTGGCTCTTCGTCCACGCCAGCACCGCCGGCGGCCGGGCGCGGGTCCTCGACCTGCTGGTGGAGGCCAATCAGGCCTGGGCGAAGCAGGCGCCCGTGCTCGGGATCCTGTTCGCCCGGCGGGCTTTCGAGCACAACGGCCAGCCCAACCGCTGGGGCGCCTTCGACGCCGGCGCCGCCGCCCTGGCGATGAGCCTGCAGGCCCGCGGGCTCGGCCTCGCCCCCCACCTGAGGGGCGGCTTCGGCGCCGAGCGGGCGGCGGTAGCGCTCGGCGTGCCGCCCCAGGACTTTGAGGCCATGGCCGCCTTCGCCATCGGCCAGCGCGGGGATCGCGGCGCGCTGCCGGCGGAGCTGGCGGAGCGCGAAGGTCCCAGCTCGCGCAATCCGCTGTCGGAGATCGCCCGGGGGCTGGATTGATCGAGGCCGAAGGTGTCAGGCTCGGACGCATCGTTGGTCCTGCCTGATCGAAGGAGAGCCTCACGCGGATGGCACGCGAGGCTCTCTCATTCAAACCGGACGAACGATGCGTCCGAGCCTGACACCATCTTCTATCGATCCTCCTCCAGCACGCCCATGCCGCTGCGGTCGGGGTGGGCCGGACGCTGCGGCGGCGCGTAGGGATGGAGCTCGAGCTCCTCGAGGATGTGGGCGATGGCGGCGTCGAGCTGCGGATCGCCGCCCTCGGTCATGAGGGACGGGTCGTCCACCACGTCGATGTCCGGCTCGACGCCGTGGCCCTCGATGCCCCAGGTGCCGTCCTTCTCGTAGTAGCCGAAGGTCGGGACGGTCACGCCGCCGCCGTCGATCAGCATCGGGTTGCCGGAGATGCCGATCAGGCCGCCCCAGGTGCGCCGGCCGATCAGCTTGCCCAGCCCCGCTTGCTTGAAGTAGGCCGGGAAGGCGTCGCCGCCGGAGCCGGCCGGGCCGTTGATCAGCATGCACTTCGGCCCCTGGTGGCTGTCGGGCGGCCAGCGGAAGTCGCGGCCGTCGCGGGTGGTCCAGTAGTTGGTCACCGGCCGGTTCAGGAGCTCGATGAAGCGGGTCGGGATCTGGCCGCCGCCGTTCCAGCGCTCGTCGATGATCAGCGCCGGCTTGGTGAAGCTGCCGGCGAACTGGCGCACCAGCTCGTTCTGGCCCTGGACGCCGGTGTCGGGCACGTAGATGTAGCCGACTCGGCCGCCGGTCTGCTCCTCGACGTAGCGGCGGTTGGCCTCGACCCAGCTGCGGTAGCGCAGGCCCATCTCGCTGCCGAGGGGCTTGACCACCACCTCGCGGGCTTCGTCGTCCAGCAGCGGCTTGTCGCTCACCGTCAGCGTGACGGTGCTGCCCGCGAGGCCGACGAAGGCCGCCCACGGGTCGCGCGCGGGGTCGACCGGCACGCGGTTCACCGCCAGCAGGTAGTCGCCCTCCTTCACGTCCACGCCCGGCTGGCTCAGCGGGCCGCGGGCGTCGGAGTCCCAGTCGCCGCCGTGGTGGATGCGCGCGATGCGGTAGGCGCCGTCGGCCAGCTCCCAGTCGACGCCGAGCATGCCGACGTTCTCGCTCGGCCCGCGCTCGCCGTCCCCGGGGCCCGCCAGATAGGCGTGACCGACGTTCAGCTCCGAGATGACCTCGCCGAGCACGTACTGCAGGTCCTCGCGGGAGGCGCAGAAGGGCAGCATCGCCGCGTACTGGTCGTGGACCGCCTGCCAGTCGACGCCGTGCATGTTCGGGGCGTAGAAGTAGTCGCGCATGATGCGCCAGGCGTCGGTGTAGAGCTGCGCCCACTCCGCCCGCGGGTCGATCGTGACCCGCATCCCGCCGGTCGGCACGTTCTTGCCGGTGGCGCCCGCGGCGGCGTCCTGGATCGACGCGGAGCGGCCGCGCACCACCAGCAGCTTCTTGCCGTCGGCGGAGATGTCGAAGCCGCCGGCGCCGGCGGCGACGGTCTTCTCGGCCTGCTTCTCGTCCTCGAGGTCCACCAGCATGATCGACGGCGAGCCGTCGCCGCCGACCGGCGCGCGCACGTAGAGCAGGTGGTTCTTGTCGTTGACCGCGAGCTGCCCGAAGTTGCCCGGCGAGACCTGGAGCTCCACGGCGCGCCGCTCGAAGCCATCCAGGTCGATCTCCACCACCTCGCGGGCCTTGGCGCTGGCGCCGCCGCCGCCGGCCGCCGCGCCGCCTCCTCCCTTGGAGGTGCGCTTCAGCTCGCACTCGAAGTCCATGCCGGCGGCCGGAATGGAGCCGGTGCCGGTCATGGTGTCGCCGGCGACCGTGCCCCTGACGGTGACCTCCATGCCGTCGTCGGTCTCGAGGATCAGCTCGAGCAACCCGCTGGCGCGGTCGAAGCTGCCGCTCATGATCGCGGCGGTGCCCATCGGGGTCACGACGCTGCCGCCGAGGCCGCCCTTGGAGTCCATCTCCACCGTGATCGACATCGGCACGCTGCCGCCGGGGATCATGTCGCCGCTGAGGGTGCCCTCCCAGGTGCCGCTCAGGCCGTCGTCCACGGCGGGCTCCTGGTCGCCGCCGTCGTCATCGCCGTCGTCGGACGCCGCGGCGCCCGCGTCATCCGCCTCGTCCTCGGCGGGCTCCTCGTCCCACTCCTCCTCGTCGCTGGCCGGCGCCCACGGCATCGCGACGTCCGCGCGCAGCGGCACCGCCATCAGCTGGGACGACCCCTGGTAGACGAAGGAGGTGTCGAGCGAGCTGTAGGTGGGCGAGAAGTGACGGTCGCTGGCGAAGAACAGCCAGTCGCCCTTGCGGTCGAAGACCGGCCCCTGGTCGGGGAACCGGCCGCTGGTGACGACGTGAGTGACGCCGCTCTCGACCTCGTAGAGGTGGACGCGCGGCACGATCGCGTCGCCGACCGCCTTCGACCAGGTGATCCAGCGCGAGTCGTGCGACCAGCTCGGCGTGCTCATGCCGCCGCCCCAGAATTCCCAGTCGCTCTCCGCCAGGCGCTTGGTCTCGCCGCCGGCGACCTGGTGCAGGTAGGCGTCGCCGGTCTTGTCGCGGAAGAGGAGGTGCTCGGAGTCCGGCGACCACTGCAGGTCGGTCTTGAACGGGCCGCCGTCGCTGGTCAGCTGGCGCGTCTCGCCCTTGCCGTCCGACTGGGTCATCCACAGCTCGTACTCGCCGGTGGCGTCGCTGAAGTAGGCGATCCAGCGGCCGTCCGGGCTCCAGGCGGCGCCGCGCTCGGCGCTGCCGTCGCTGCGCGTCAGGTTGCGCGGCGAGCCGTGCTCGGCCGGGAGCGTCCAGACGTCGCCGCGCGCCGACACCGCGGCGCGCTTGCCGCTGGGCGAGAGGCTCCACGACATGATGTTGCGGGCGGCGTCGGCGGTCTTGGTCCGCAGGTAGGTGGCGTCGCCGGGGATCTCGACCTTGACCGCGCGCGACTGGCGGTTGCCGAGGTCGAGCAGGCGCAGCTCGGCGCCGACCTGGAACACGATCTCGCCCTGGCCCTTGTGGCCGGGACCCATCGCCGGCCAGGCGATGTCGTGATCGGTGAAGCGGGTGAGCTGGGCGCGCTGGTGGTCCTTGAGGTCGTAGCGCCAGATGTTCAGGCGGTGCTCGGGGCCGGCGTCGGACAGGTAGTAGAGCGCGCCGTCGTGCCACATCGGCTGGCTGTCGGTGCCTTCCCAGTCGGTCAGCTTGCGGGCGCTGTGGTCCTGCAGGTGGAACAGCCAGATGTCCGAGGCGTGGCCGCCGCGGTAGCGCTTCCAGGTGCGGCCGTCGCGGTTGAGCGGCGTGTAGGCCAGCCAGCGGCCGTCCGGGCTGATGGCGCCGAAGGCGCCGTAGGGCACCGGCAGCGCCTCGGGCAGGCCACCCGCCGCGGACACGGTCATCAAGGTGCTCTGCCGCCCCAGGCCGGCGAAGCCGTTGGCGTGGAACAGCAGGCGGCCGTCCGGGAGCCAGTCGTTGAGGATCTCCCCGGCCGGGTGGTGGGTCAGCCGCCGGGCGGCGCCGCCGCCGACCGGGACGGTGTAGATGTCCGCGTTGCCCTCGTAGTTGCCGATGAAGGCGATCGAGTCTCCGTCCGGGCTGAAGCGCGGGAAGGACTCCTGGCCGGGAGGGCTGGCGAGCGGGGTCGCCACGCCGCCGGAGCGGCTGACGGTCCACAGGTCGTTGGCGTAGCTGAAGACGATCCTCGTCTCGCTGACGTCCGGCCAGCGCAGCATGCCGGCGTGGGGTTCGACCGGGCCGGAGCCCTGGGCGGGGAGGGCCGACGCGCCGAGCAGGAGCGACAGGCAGGAAAGGAAGGGGGATCTCCTCATCGGAATGCGTTCGGGGAAGGGAGGCCGGTGTCAGGCCCATTCCAGCAGATTCGTAGATTCCGCGGCGGAACGCGGCGGACCGGGGCAGCCGGGAGCGGGGCTCAGGCGCAGAAGAGGCCGAAGACGTTGCCCTCGGGGTCCTTGCAGGAGCAGCTCCAGCCGACGCCGGGGATCTCCATCTTCGGCACCACCACCCGGCCGCCGGCGGCCACCGCCGCCGCCACGCTGTCGTCGATCGACGCTACCTCGATGGTGCCGACCCAGGAGATGAGCGCCTGGCCCTCCTCGGGGGCGGGTCCTTGGCGGCGCATCAGGCCGCCGTTGATCCCGGGCTGGCCGTCGGGGCCGGTGACCACGGTCCAGTACTCCAGCGGGCCGCCGAAGGCCTGGAAGCTCCAGTCGAAGACCTCGGCGTAGAAGTCCATGGCGCGCTGCGGGTCCTCGGCGTGGATCTCGAAGTGGATGACGCGGTTCATGCGAGGGTCTCCTCGGGGTCGAGGCGGCGCAGCAGGGCGTCGGCGAGGCGCTCGGCGGCCTGCGGGCCGTGGCGGAAGAAGAGGGAGGGCTCGACCAGCTCGAGCTCGTTCAGGAGCAGCATGCCGTCGGCGCCGCGCAGGAGGTCGACGCGGGCGTAGAGCAGCGGGCCGAAGCGTCGCTCCGCGAGGCGCAGGATGCCGTCGGCGAGGTCCAGCTCGTCGGGGTCGAAGGTCCACGGCTCGTCGCGGGCGCCGAAGTCGTCCTGGGAGCGGTAGTCGCCGGCGACCGGGACCTTGCGCACGCCGTGGCTGAATTCGCCGCCGAGGAAGACCGCGCTGAGCTCGCCCTCCGCCTCGATGCTGGGCAGGTAGGGCTGCACCATCAGGCCCTCGCGCGGCAGCAGGCGGTCGAAGTGGGCCTGGGCCAGCTCGATGCCCGGGCCGTCGGCGCGGAAGCGCAGGGTCTCGCGGGCGGTGGCGCCGACCTGCGGCTTGACGAAGGCCCGCTCCCAGTGGTGGTACTCGAGCACCTGCCGGACCGTCACGGCGGCGCCCTGGTCCAGCCACACCGTCGG
>JACNJP010000389.1:6617-9906 GCA_014382465.1 Planctomycetota bacterium | reverse complement strand
CGAGGTGGTAGGCGTGGATGAGGTAGGGGCAGGGAGCCAGAAGCGGGCGATGGAAGGCGGGAACGGCCTCCAAGCACGCGCCGCGCCAGTCCGGAACCTGCTGGGCGGCGGCGAAGTGCACCGCCTGCGGCTGGCCGCGGGCGTCCAGCAACCCTTCGCCGTCGGCTCCGAGGATGCCGGCGCGCGGCCGCAGCGCCGTTCCGCGGGCGTCGACGCGCGAGATCAGGACGTCGGGCAGGGAGAGCGGATTGGGGCGCGCCCCCTCCGCCGCCGAGCACTCGTGCCCGGCGCTCCGGTCGTCGAGCAGCAGGGCGTGGCCGGCGACGGCGCCGTCCTCGCCGAGGGTCTCGCGGAGCTCGAGCTTGCCGTCGCTGATGAGGAAGAAGTCCTCGTAGCTGACGGCGCCGCGCTCGAGGTCCGCGCACGGCCCGCCGCTCGGCGGGATCCCCTCCGGGAAGACCGCGAGCACCGTCTCCAGGCGCGTGCGCGGCTGGACGTAGAGCTCCTCCCAGCGGCCGTCGAGGTCCGACAGCACGACGTCGGCGCGGTGGGCGATGTCCTCCGGCACGCGCCGGAGGTAAGGGACGGCGCGGTAGGCGGCCTGGTCCGGCTGCCCCTTTCGCAGGGTGAGGTCGCCCTGCTTGCGCCAGTTGCAAGTCCGGACCAGGAAGGCGTCCGGGAAGTGGCCGAAGAGCACCGCGCCGGCCAGCTCGTGCTCGCGCGCGACCGCCCGCAGGAGCTCGCGCAGGGCGAGCAGGTAGCGGCCGTCCTGGTGCCGGCCGCTCGCGGCCAGCTCGACCGAGAGGGCGTGGGCCCGGTAGCCCTCGGCTCCCAGGTCGCGGACCCAGCGCTCCAGGCCGGGCCGCAGGTCCTGTTCTCCGGCGGTGGCTCTGGCGAGCCGGGCTTCCACCAGGACCAGCACGACCGGTCCCTGCCCGCCGGCGCGGAACATGGGCTCGACGCTGGCGATCTCAACCTGGCCGTCCCGGTCCTGGTCGAAGCCCTCGAACTCGGAGCAGACCGCGGCGATCGGATCGGTCGGCGGCGCCGTTTGCGCGCCAAGGGGCAGGGCGAGGATCAGGGTGGGGAGCAGCATGGGCCGGAATGCCAAGGGAAGGGAACCGTCTCGATTCTAGCCCCTGGTCCCGCCGGCCAGCCTCGTGACCAGGGCAAGCCCGGCACCTCGACCTGGAGCGGCGTGCCCGAACAGGGCGGATGGTCGGGTCTGAAAAAGGAGAGAGGCCGCTGGACGAATCCAGCGGCCTCTCTCGTGGTGGCGTTTCGCGCCGGTTTACCAGCGGTTGCCGCCGCCACCGCCGCCGCCGCCGCTGCGCGGCTCGCGGGGCTTGGCTTCGTTGACCTTGAGGTCACGACCGTCGAGGTTGTGGCCGTGCAGGGCGCTGATCGCGGCCTGGCCAGCGGAGTCCGGCATCTCGACGAAGCCGAAGCCGCGCGGCTGTCCGGTCTCGCGGTCCATGATGACCTTGGCGGACTGCACTTCGCCGTGAGCCTCGAACAGGTTGCGGAGTTCGTCGTCGCCGACGCTGAAGGGGAGGTTACCTACGTAGATGTTCATCTTTTCTACCGATCCCGAGACGAGAGAAGGAGCCGGCAGGGAACGTCATCGGGAGGGTTCTCATCGGCGCGCCGAAGCCAGAAGGTTGGACAGGGCGAATCAAGTGGATCAGTATAAAGCCAAAGGTCAAGGAGCGCAGGACTTCCGGCCGGATCTCTGGCCGCCGGGCGGCCTCCTCGCCGAGCTAGGAAGTTTCAATGTTCCGCGCGCCCCGGCGGTTGGCCCGGGAGGGGGGCCGGAGAACGAGCCGAGCCTCACCCCGGAGCGGACCCACAGATTCTGCTGAAGAGCCGACTAATATGCCCTGAACAGGGCAGAACACCGGGCGATCCAGCCCGGAATCCGGCCCCCTTCCCTGGCCCCAGGTGGCCCCGTCGGGGCTTTGGAGGACAGGGTTTGGGTGCTCTCGCCGCAACCTGGTCTCGGGTGGGGCTCACTTCCGGCCCTTAGCTCTTATAGAATCTTGGTTTACGGCAACTTGGGGCCAGCGAAGCGGGCCGGATTCCCGCGGTGCTACCGAGGGCTCTCCTCGACCGCCCTCACCATCCTCTCCGCCCGCTCCCGGATCGCCTCGAAGCGGCCGGCGACCAGATCCAGCGGCTCGAACAGCACGTTCACGAAGCCCACGCCGAAGGCTCCGGCCTCGAGGTAGGCGGCCGCGTTGTCCTCGGTCACTCCGGAGGTCGGGAAGATCCGTAGGAAGGGCAGCGGGCCGCGGCAGACCTTGACCCAAGCAGGACCTTCGGGCGGCCCCGGGAACAGCTTCACGACCTGGGCCCCGGCGCGGTGCGCCGCCAGCATCTCGGCGGGGGTGAAGACGCCGGGAACGCACAGCAGGTCGCGCTCGACGCACCAGCGGATGACCTCTGGGTCGGCCACCGGCGAGACGATGAATTGAGCGCCGGCGTCGACGGCGGCCTGGGCCTGGCTCAGGTCGAGCACCGTGCCGGCGCCGACCACCAGCGCGGGGTCCCGGGCGAAGGCCTCGATCTGGTCGAGGGCGCCAGGGGTGTTCAGGGTGAACTCGATGATCTCGAAGCCGCCGTCGACCGCGGCCTGCATCGCCGGGGCGACGGCGTCCGCTTGCTGGGTGCGCAGGATGGCGGAGCAGCGGCGCCGCGCGAAGGCCGCCAGGGTTCGGGCGGAGGGAGCGGGAGTCATCGCGCCAATGTAGCCCGCGCCTGCCTCGCGCAATCTCAGTCGGGCTTGGGACCGGCTCCCGCCCGGCGGCGCGCGAGGAGGTAACCGCCCACCAGCAGCGCGGCCAGGTAGGTGGCCGCCGCCGAGCTGACGGCCATCAGGCCGATGGGCCAGAGGTTGCTCTCGGCGCGGTAGGCCTCGACGGTGGAAACGGCCACGTAGGCGACGAAGGGGACCGGGACCAGCGCAACCAGCCGCCAGACGCCCTTGAGCCGGTAGGCGGTGAAGCACTGCAAGGCCGCGTAGGCGCTGAACAGCGCACCGGGGCCGATCAGGAAGAACTGGATCCAGTCGAACATGGGCCGTGAGCCCTCCGAGGTGTGGTGGGGGAGCCGTCCGCGGAGCCGGACCGCACGGGAGGGAAGGATAGAGGGAGGGACGCGGCGGTGCCATGGCCATCGGCTGACCGCCGCGCTGCCGGCGCGGAACGCCGCCGGGATCCTGCGGGCCGCGAGTAGACTGGGGCGATCGGCGCCCTCCGCCACTCCCGCGTGCCCGGGGCCGCCCCCGCGG
>JACNJP010000389.1:0-6607 GCA_014382465.1 Planctomycetota bacterium | reverse complement strand
GGGCGGGGGCCCGCGGGGGGGGGGGGGGGGGCGCCGCCCGGGGGGCGGCGCCGCGGGGGGGGGAAGGAGGGGGGGGGGGCCGCGGGGGCGCGGGGGCCAGGGGCTCCCCGCCGCGCGGGGGGCGGGGACCGCCGCTGGGCCCCGGCGAGCGGCGTTTAGCAGGGGCCGACCGCCGCCCGCCGCCACTCCTGCGAGCCGGAGTCCTCCCCGCCGTGCGCATCTGCTTGCTGACCAACCAGGACCTCGACGCCGATCCCTTCCCGGCGAACGACTGGCCCTGCGACCCCCGGCCCTTCCTGCCGGACGCCGACTGGCACGTCGCCACCCTGACCGGCAAGGCCAGCGCCGCCGGCGAGGTCGAGCGGCTGATCGAGGCCGGCTTCGACCTGTACTTCAACCTCTGCGACGGGGCAGCCGACCAGACCACCCCCGGCATCGAGGTGGTGCAGACGCTGGAGCGCGCCGGCGTGCCGTTCACCGGGGCCACCTCAGAGTACTACGAGCCCTCGCGCGAGCAGATGAAGCGGGCCTGCCGGGCGATCGGCGTCGCCACGCCGGCCTACGTGCTCGCCAACCGCGAGGAGGACGTCGAGCGCGCCGCCGAGACCCTGCGCTTCCCGCTGTTCGTCAAGCACTACAGCAGCTACGCCAGCGTCGACCTGAGCCGCCACTCGCGGGCGAGGACTCCGGAGGGGCTCCGGCGGCAGGCGCGCAAGATCATCTCGCGGCACGGCGCGGCCCTGATCGAGGAGTACATCGAGGGCACCGAGTGCACGGTCCTGGTGGCCGAGAACCCGGACCCCGCGGCCGCCCCGGTCACCTACACGCCGATCCAGTACCGCTTCCCGGAGGGGGAGAGCTTCAAGCACGCGCGCCTCAAGTGGGTCGACTACGCCGGCCTGGGCTCCTTCCCGGTGGCCGATCCGGCGCTCGCGGCGCGGCTCCGCGACGAGTCGGCGCGCTTCTTCGTCGCACTGAACGGCGCCAGCTTCGGCCGCTGCGACCTGCGGGTGGACCAGCACGGCACCCCGCACATGCTGGAGATCAACCCCAACTGCGGCGTCTTCTACCCGCCGACCGATCCCGGCAGCGCCGACATCTGCCTGTCGCTGGACCCGGCCGGCCACGCCGGCTTCGCCCGCCAGCTGGTGGCGGCGGCCCTCGGCCGGAGCCGCCGGCGGCCGGCCGGATGACCGCCGGCGGCCAGGAGCCGGTGAAAACCGCGAATACCCGTCGGCCATGAGCATGTGGAGGGGAATGAGACGACCCACCTGGATGATCGCGACGATCGCGCTGATCTCCACCGGCCTCCCGGCGGCCCAGGCGCGAGCCGCCGAGAGCCCCGACCAGGACTTGGCCATCAGCCGGTCGCCGCAGGATCCGCCGCCGCCCCGGCCCCGCAGCGTCCTGTTCTACCTCATGGACACCTGCCGCGACGACCGCGTGGGCTACCGCGGTTACCGGCGCCAGACCACGCCCTTCCTCACCTGGCTGGCGCAGCGCTCGGTGGTGTTCGAGGCCTGCTACAGCCAGGCGCCCTGGACCAAGCCGTCCATGGCCTCCATTCTCAGCTCGCAGTATCCGTCCACCACCGGCATCTACCGGATGGAGCAGCGGCTGCCCGACGAGGTCCTGACCTGGCCGGAGGTCCTCCGGGCGAACGGCCTCTACACCGCCGGTTTCTCGGCCAACATCGTCATGGGCGGCCTGCTGTCCAACTTCGCCCAGGGCTTCGACCACTTCACCGAGTCGACCCTGATCAACAGCGCCGACCCGATCCGCTTCGCCAGCGGCTCGGCCAAGAAGCTCAACGCCCACGCCTTCCCCTGGCTCGACCGCACCGATCACTGGCCGATGCTGCTCTACCTGCACTCGGTCGACCCGCACGAGGAATACGAGCCGGAGCCGGGCTACCTGGAGCGGTTCGCCGATCCGGAGCGGCACCAGCAGTTCCGCGACGAGTGGGCCGACCTGCTCGAGAGCCGGCCGCCGATCCCGGGGCTCTACGTCACCCAGGACAATTTCGACCGCACCCACATCGACGCGGCGTCCTTCATCGAGCACGCCAGCAACCTCTACGACGCCGACATCCTGGCCAACGACGACCAGCTGCAGCGGCTGTGGGACAAGCTGCAGGAGGACGGCTGGGGCCAGGACTTCATCCTCGTGTTCACCTCGGACCACGGCGAGGAGTTCTTCGAGCACGGCGGCACCTGCCACGGCTACGGCCTCTACGACGAGTCGGTGCGCGTCCCGCTGATGATCTACGCCCCGGGCCTGCTGCCGGCCGGGCGGCGCGTCGAGACCCCCGTGCGCAGCCTGGACATCTACCCGACGCTGTGCGATCTGCTCGGCCTCGGCGTCCCGGACGGCCTCCAGGGCGAGAGCCTGGTACCGCTGATCCGCGGCCACCAGCCTCGGGAGGCCCCCGAGATCTACTCCGAGCACCGCGAGGACTCGGTCGTGCGGCGGCTCGGCCACGGCTCGGGCGTGATGGTCAGCCTGCGCGCCGGGCGCTGGAAGCTGATCTCGAACCAGTTGAGCTCGCAGCTGATCGAGAAGCCCCGCTACGAGCTCTACGACCTCGAGGCGGATCCGGGAGAGCGGAACAACGTCGCCGAGCTCCATCCCGAGGTGGTGGAGCGGCTCGAGGCCAAGATCGACGCCTTCCGCGCCAGGTCGCGGCCCGGCGCCTCGGCGGAGCCCGCCGCTTCGATGGACCAGGACGTCCTCGCCGAGCTGCGCGAGCTCGGCTACGTCGGGGAAGAGGAGGACGACGAGCCGGGCGTCTGGGAGGCGATGGAGGCGGGCGATCCCGAGCTGCTCCGCCGCTGCCTGGAGGCCGGCGCCGACCCGAACCAGCGCGAGGAGGTCCTGGGCACCAGCCCGCTCTTCATGGCCGCGGTGGCCGGCGAACTGGAGCTCGCGAAGGTCCTGGTCGCCGGCGGCGCAGAGGTGGACTTCAAGAACAAGGACGGCTCCACGCCGCTGATCGGCGCCGCCTTCCTCGGCCGCGCCGAGGTGCTGGAGTTCCTCCTCGAGGAGGGCGCCGACCGCGCGGTGCGGAACGCCAACGGCGACACCGCCCTCAGCGCCACGCTGGTCCCCTGGGAGGTCACCGAGCTGGTCGCGAAGCTGCTCCAGATCGCGCTCGACCGCGCCGAGGTCGAGGCGGGCCGGGTGATCTGCGCCAAGTCTTTGAAGGAGAGGGGTTAAGGCCCCGGCCTCCCCGAGCCGTACTCCAAGCCTCCCCGAGCCCCGGCCCCACCTGATCGAGCGATCACCGTCATGCCGATCACCGCCACCTTCTGCCTCCTCGCCGCGCTCGGCGCCCCCGCCCAGGAGCCCTCGCCCGCTCCTTTCCCGGCCTCCACCGCCACGGCGGAGGGGGTCTCTGCCCAGTCCCTCGCGAGACTGGACCGGCTGGTCCAGACCCTGGTCGACGAGGACGAGGTCGTGGGCGCCGAGCTGCTGGTGATCAAGAACGGCCGCACGATCCTCCATCAGGCCTACGGCTGGCGCGACCGCGAGGCCGAGGTGCCGATGACCACCGGCAGCGTCTTCTGCGTGCGCTCGATGACCAAGCCCCTCATCGGCGCCGCGGTCCTGATGCTGGTGGAGGAGGGGCTGCTCCAGCTCGACGCCCCCGTGGCCTCGTACCTGCCGGCTTTCGACGTCGACGGCTCGCGCGAGATCACCGTCGAGCACCTGCTGACCCACACCAGCGGGCTGCCGATGTCGCTGATCCTGGGCCGCGACCTGCGCCAGTTGGACGGCATCCAGGCCGTCGCCGGGCTCGGCGCAGGGCGCGCGCTCGACTTCGATCCGGGCAGCGCCTTCCAGTACAGCGACCAGGGCACCGATACCCTCACCGCGATCGTCGAGGTCGTCAGCGGCGTGCCCGCCGCGGACTTCGTGCGCGCGCGCCTGCTCGAGCCGCTCGGGATGCGGGACAGCGCCTGCCTCATGCGCGAGGGCCACCCGCTGCGGGCGCGCGGCTGCAGCAAGTACGCCGGCGTGCGCGGCGACTGGACCCGCTTCTGGAGCGCCGACGATCCGCCGCTGTTCCCCTTCTTCCTCGGCTCGCAGGGGCTCTACTCGACCCTCCCGGACTACGCGCGCTTCCTGGGCTTCTGGCTGCGCGGCGGGCGCGCGGTAGAGGAGAAGCTGCTCGACGCGCGCCTGGTCCGCCGGGCGCTCACTCCCGGCCCCTTCCCGCTCGGCGGCTCGACCGGCCTGCCGGGCCTGGCCAGCCGCTACGGCTTCCTGATGCAGCTCTGGGCCGGGCCCGGCGCCGCGGGGGCGGGCGGCGCGGGCGAGGTGGTCGCCTTCGGCCACACCGGCTCGGACGGGACGCACGCCTGGGTCTTCCCCGAACAGGAGGCGATGGCCCTCTACTTCACCCAGTCGCGCGGCACCCTCACCGGGCTGCGGGTGGAGGAGGCGCTCGGTGAGCTGTTCCTGGGAGCCCCCGTCGAACCGGTCGGGGCCACGCCGCCGCTGACGCCCTACCTCGGCTACTACCGCGAGCACGACGACGACTCCTATCGCGCCATCGTGCTCGACGGCGCGGGGCTCGCACTGGAGATCCACGGCAAGGCGGTCGTACCGCTGGTCTACCTCGGCGAGGACCGCTGGAAGCTCCAGCCCGACCCGAGCAAGGTGCTGGCCTTCGACCGCGCACCGACGGGTGAGGTCACCGGCTACCGCGTCGGCGACCACCAGGAGCACCGCTTCGAGCCGTCCGAGGAGCTGCCGGACGTCGAGGAGCTCGGGGCGCGGGTGGCGGCGACCCACCGCCTCGACCTGCTCGAGTCGCTCGGCCCGATGCGGATCAACAGCCAGCTGACGCTCGGCGCCCTGGACCTCCAGGGCGAGGTGAGCACGCTCTACGCCTGGCCCGACCGCTTCCGCGTCGACGCGGGCTTCGGTGAGGAGTGGGAGATGATCGTCTTCGACGGCGAGCGGGTCTCCTACGCGGCCGCCACCGAGCCCGCCGCCGCCCTCGAAGGCCCGCGCGCCGAGATGATGCGCCTCGGGAACCACTTCGCCCGCTTCGGGGACTGGCGCCGGTGGCACGCGCGGATGCAGGTCATCCAGCAGCTCCAGCGCGGCGGCAAGGAGATCCTCCTGGTCCGCGCAGGCGACACCTCGGCGCCAGCGCCGACTTTTTTGATCGACCTGGAGACCGGCCGCGTCCTCGGCGAAGAGAGCATGATCCTGCTCCCCGGCCTGGGCCGGATCGGTCAGCAGCTGCGCTTCGGCGACTTCCGCGACGTCTCCGGCATGCTCCTGCCCTTCCAGACCAAGGCCGAGATCCCGAACTCCATGATCGGCGCCATCGTCACGACGGTCACGGAGGTCGAGCTCGGCGTCGAGCTGTCCGACCGCGCCTTCGAGCTGGGGGAGTGAGCGGAGGCCGCGCGCCCTACGGCACGATGGTCAGGGCGCGGGCGATCGAGCTGAGCCGGCCGGTCGGGCCGAGCGGGTCATAGGAGACCGCCGCCAGGTAGACCGTGCGCCCGATCAGCGGCAGCAGGACGGCGTCTCCATCGAGGGAGGCCTGGGCGTCGCCGTTGGCGTCGAGGACGCCGAAGCCGTTCGAGAGCGGCGGCGGGCTCCAGCCGGTGAGCATGCGGTCGAAGATGTTGTCCTGGCTCAGCGGGATCGCCAGACCGCCCTTGATGGTCGGCCCGGTGCCGGCGCCGCTGAACAGCACGGCATGGGACGAGCCGGCCTCGCTGGCCGGGAAGTCGAGGGTGAGCGGCACCGGGTTGCCCGGGGTGGCCGAGAGCTGGCGAGCGCCCGCGTGGAGGAACGGGTCGAGGGAGTAGACGAAGGCGGAGCCGGCGGCGGTTCCCCAGGCGGGCTGCGCTCCCACGATCAGGTCGGGAGTGCCGTCCGCGTCCACGTCCCCGGCGCCGGCGACGGCCCGGCCCAGCTCATCGTCCGTGGCGGCCCCGACGAACTGGCCGAGCAGGCCCCCCGTGGCGCCGGAGTAGACCGACGCCGCGCCGACGTTGGTGGCAGTAGGCAGATCCACCCCGGTCGCTCCCACCAGGAGGTCGGCGTGTCCGTCCCCGTCCAGGTCGCCGGCCCCGGAGACGGAGACGCCCAGGAAGTCGTGTTCACTGGCGCCATCGAACTGCCAAATCAGGCTGCCCGAGGCGCCGGAGTAGACGAATGCCGAGCCGGCGCCCATGAGCCCGCCAGGGTTTGCGCGGAGAGCGCCGACCACGAGGTCCGCTGCGCCGTCCCCGTCCACGTCTCCCGCTCCGGAGACCGAGTAGCCCAGCGCATCGCCGGCCGCCGCGCCGTCGAACTGCCGGAGCAGACTTCCGGTGGCCCCGGAGTAGACGTAGGCGGAGCCAGCGCGCACCCGGCCGCCGGGCTCGGCCTCTTCTGCGCCGACGATGAGATCGGCGAAGCCGTCGCCGTCGGTGTCTCCCGCGCCGGCGACCGAACCCCCGAAATGGGACCCCGACGAGGCGCCGCCGAACTGCCAGATGGCCGACCCGGTCGCGCCGTCGTAGACCCTTCCGGGCCCGGCGAAGGCCGCCCCCCGGGTCGCCCCCCCCGACAGCGCCGGGGCGCCCTCGCCGCCGCC
>JACNJP010000207.1 GCA_014382465.1 Planctomycetota bacterium | reverse complement strand
GCTGTTCACTTTTCCCCGCCCCGCAGCGCTGCCGATGTTCGGGCTGGCGGCGGCGGCGGCGCCGGCGCCCGGCGCGCTGCTGGTGCCGGCGCGGCGCGGGCGGGGGCACCCCTTCCTGCTCCACGGCCTGGCGGCCGCCGGCCTGGTGGTGGTGCTGTTCACCGGCCGCGCCACCAACAGCGCCCGCTCCTGGATCGACCTCGCCGGCGGCTTCAAGCTGCAGCCGAGCGAGTTCATGAAGATCGGCGTGCTGCTGGCCCTGGCGAAGTGGTTCGCCGGCCGCAAGCGGCCGCGGCGCCTCGAGGAGCTGGTGGTCCCCGCCGCCCTGGTGGGCCTGCCGGTGGCCCTGGTGCTGGCGCAGCCGGACCTCGGCACCGCCCTCACCTTCGGGCCGCTGTTCCTCGCCATGTGCTGGATCGCCGGGACGCCTTGGCGGCTGCTGCGGTGGGTGGTGCTGGTGCCGCTGGCGCTGGCGCCGATCGCCTTGATGGCGGTCCAGGACTACCAGCGCGAGCGGGTCGAGGTCTGGCTCCAGCAGGACCACCTCAGCGACGAGCAGAAGAAGGCCGAGGGCTACCAGATCTGGCACTCGAAGATGGCCGTGGGCACCGGCGGCGTCAGCGGCTTCGGCTGGGGCAAGGGACCGGAGAACCGCTACGACCTGCTGCCGGAGCGGCACAACGACTTCATCTTCCCGGTGATCGCCGAGGAGCTGGGCCTGGTGGGGGCGGCCAGCTTCCTGGCGATCTACGCCGCCATCGGCCTGCTGGCGCTGCGCGGCGCGATCCGCCAGCGCGACCCCTTCACGCGCTTCGTCGTCGCCGGGGTCGGCGTGCACTTCCTGGATCACCTGCTGCTCAACGTCGGCGTCACGCTCGGTCTGCTGCCGACGACCGGGCTGCCGCTGCCGATGGTCAGCTTCGGCGGCTCGGCGATGATGGCCTCGGGCGTGGCGATCGGGCTGCTGCTGGTGGTCAGCGCCGACCGCCAGCCGCTGTTCGGCGATCGCGCCTTCGAGGACTGAGGGAGGGCGCTGGTAGAATCCGGCCCAGCCCGAGGAGATCCCCTTTGCGCGCCATCCAGATGGCCCGGCCCGAGCCGGGCGCCGCGGTCTACGTCGAAGACCTGCCCGTCCCCGCACCCGGCGCCGGCGAGGTCCGGATCCGGGTCCTGAAGGCCGCAATCTGCGGCACCGACCGGCACATCTACCACTGGGATCCGTCGGTGTCGGCGATGGTGACGCCGCCGGTGGTGATCGGGCACGAGTTCTGCGGCCACATCGAGCGGCTCGGCGAGGGGGTCGGGGGCTGGCAGGAGGGGGACTACGTCTCGGCCGAGATGCACCTGGTCTGCGGCCGCTGCCGCGCCTGCCGGAGCCACAATCAGCACGTCTGCGAGCGGACCCGGATCGCCGGCCTGCACCGCGACGGCTGCTTCGCCGAATTCGTAGTGGTGCCGAGCTCCAACCTGGTGCGGCTCGACGCCCGGGTGGTGCCGCCGCACATCGGCGCCTTCCTCGACGCCCTCGGCAACGCCGTACACACGGTCCAGTCGGCCAGCTCGATCGCCGGCCGCCACGTGCTGCTGTCGGGGTACGGCGCCATCGGCGCCATGGCGGCGGCGGTGGTCGAGTTCGAGGGCGCCGCCAGCCTGACGATCTCCGAGGTGGCCGCGGGCCACCGGGCGCGGGCGCGGGCCTGGGCGGCCTCCAAGGCCGGCGACAGCCCGACGCCGATCCAGGTGCTGGACCCGCTCGAGGGCGGGCTGCCGGAGCGGGTGCGCGAGGCCACCGGCGGCGGCGTCGACGTCGTGCTGGAGATGAGCGGCGCGCCGCAGGCCATCAACACCGGCCTGGAGCTGCTCTACCCCGGCGGCGAGATGATGATGCTCGGCATCCCGTCGCGCGCCGACCTGACCCTGGACGGCTTCAGCCGCAACGTCATCTTCAAGGGGCTGACCCTCCACGGCGTGGTCGGCCGGCGCATGTTCGCCACCTGGGAGGAGATGCTCGGCCTGCTCGAGCGCGGCCTCGACCTCGAGCACATCGTCACCCACCGCCTGCCCCTCAGCGGCTTCCACGACGGCATCGCCCTGCTCGACGCCGCCGAGGCCCACAAGGTCGTGCTCGACCCGACCGCCTGAAGCCCGCGCCGGTAGAATTCGCGGCATGACGGGAGCCGTGAAGAGCAGTTTCGAGGCCGGGCTGGACGCCGAGCTGGCGGAGATCCGCGACGCCGGGTTGTGGAAGCACGAGCGGGTGATCGTTACCCCGCAGGACGCCGACATCCGGGTCGATTCGGGCGCCGAGGTGGTGAACTTCTGCGCCAACAATTACCTCGGGCTGTCGGACGACCCGGCGCTGATCGCGGCGGCCCGGGACTGCCTCGACGCGCGCGGCTTCGGCATGTCCTCGGTGCGCTTCATCTGCGGCACCCAGGACATCCACAAGCAGCTCGAGGCCAGGATCAGCGCCTTCCTCGGCTTCGAGGACACGATCCTCTACACCAGCTGCTTCGACGCCAACGGCGGCCTCTACGAGACCCTGCTCGGGCCCGAGGACGCGATCATCTCCGACGCCCTCAACCACGCCTCGATCATCGACGGCATCCGCCTGAGCAAGGCCCAGCGCTGGCGCTACGCCAACTGCGACATGGCCGAGCTCGAGCGCTGCCTGCAGGAGGCCGCCGAGAAGGGCTGCCGGCGCAAGCTGATCTCGACCGACGGCGTCTTCAGCATGGACGGCTTCGTCGCCAAGCTCGATGAGATCTGCGACCTGGCCGAGCGCTACGACGCGCTGGTCCACGTCGACGACTCGCACTCGACCGGTTTCCTGGGCAAGACCGGCCGCGGCACCCACGAGCACTGCGGCGTCATGGGGCGGGTGCAGATCATCACCAGCACGCTGGGCAAGGCCCTCGGCGGCGCCAGCGGCGGCTTCACCTGCGCCTCGAAGACGATCGTCGACTACCTGCGCAACAAGTCGCGGCCCTACCTATTCTCGAATTCGGTGGCGCCGCCGATCGTCGCCGCCAGCCTGGCGGTGTTCGACCGTCTCAGCGCCACCACCGAGCTGCGCGACAAGCTCGAGGCCAACACCACCTGGTTCCGCGAGCAGATGACCGCCGCCGGCTTCGAGATCAAGCCCGGCGTCCACCCGATCGTGCCGATCATGCTGGGCGACGCCAAGCTGGCCGCCGACGTCGCCGCCGACATGCTCGACGAGGGCATCTATGTGATCGGCTTCAGCTTCCCGGTGGTGCCCAAGGGCCAGGCCCGCATCCGGGTCCAGATCAGCGCCGCCCACGAGCGGCACCACCTGGAGAAGGCCGTCGCCGCCTTCGTCAAGGTCGGGAAGAAGCACGGCGTGATCGGCTGACCCGGCCCGCCGGGGGCTGGATTTCGCTGTTCCGAGCCGGGATTCGAGCCGCTATCGGGCGTGTGGCTCTTCACCCGATTCGGCTACTTCGAGGCTTCGGCGCCGAACGCGGCCTCCGTTCAGGAGGGCCGGCCGGTCCACCTCCGCGCCCGCCGGCGCAGCCATCTGCTCAATCTCCAGCGCGCCTATCCGGAGCTCCGTAGTCTGCCGGTCCTCGGCAGCCGGGCAGCGGGCTGGCACCTGGCGATGACGCGAACAGCCTGGGCCCACCTGCTCGGGCAGCTGGCCCGCGACCTCGACTACCAGGACTTCCTCCAGGGCGTGCGCGAGGGCGGCCACTGCGACCTCGCCTACTACGAGAAGCTGGGCGAGGTGGCGGCCGCGGTGGGCGAGCTCCAGGGGGCCTGAGCCCCGCTCACAGGCCCATCAGGGCCCGCGTCCGCGGGTGGAGGACGTTGTTCTCCAGGTGGATGTGCGTGTGCAGGTCCTTCTCGAGGTCCTGCATGCCGGCGAACAGGGCCTGGTAGGTGGTGCAGGCGCCCTCCGGCAGGACGTAGCCGGCGCTCAGGCTCCGCAGCTCCCGCAGGGCGGCGCCGGCGCTGTCGTGCTCGGCTTCCATGACCGTCATCGGGCCTTCGGGACCCGAGGGGCAGCCGCCGGGGCCGGCGCCGCCCGCGCCCGGCTCGGCCAGCGCGCGGATCATCGGGAACAGGATCTGCTCCTCCTTCTGGAGGTGCATGTCCAACTCCTGGAACAGGCCGCCCATGATCCGGCGCATCTGCTCGAGCTCCGGATGGCGCTCGCCGTGAGCGTTCACCACCTTGCGGATCATCTCCCACAGCGCCGGCAGGGCCTGCTTGGTGTACTCGTGGTGGCTCGAGAGGATGTGGTCCAGCAGCTCCGGGATCGGCGCTTCGGACCAGTCGCGGTCGTCCTCCGACCGCTGCATGCCGGCGAGCTCAGCCAGGACCGCTTCGGCGTCCGCGTCGGCCGCCTTGGCGGACTCCGCCAGGGTGCGCGAGCCGCCGCAGCAATAGTCCATGCCGAGGCGCTCGAAGACGCCGATCGAGGGAGGGAGGGCCACGGCGATGTCGCCGATCGGGGTGGCGAGGGTGAAGGAGGTGGGCATCGCTGGAAAATAGTCTCCCGGGAGAGGGGGGCAAGGGGTATTCCGCCACAGATTTAGTGCCCTATTATCACGACTGGAATCTGGCCCCCTTGATTGGACCTGGCGAGGCCTGGGTTGCGGACCCACCAGGGACTTTCGGCGGCTTCCGCCACCCGTGCGAGCCCGGGGCCGAATTGTGGACTTAAACTCTTAAGGGATCATCGCTTAGGCGGTCCCTGGGGCCACTCTTCCGGGCCGGATTCCCTACATCGGGTGGGTCTGCCCCCGCCACCGGATCTTCCGCAGCACGTCCGGGTGGAGCAAGGCGAGAACGGTCACCACCTCCAGCCGGCCGCACCACATTGCCACCACCAGGACCAGCTTTGAGGCGGAATCGAAGCCGCCGAAGCTGCCCATCGGGCCGGCCGGGCCGAAGCCGGGGCCGATGTTGCCGAGGCACGCGAGGGAGGCGGTGAAGCCGGTCACCAGGTCGGCCCCGAGCAGCACCAGGATGGTGCCGCAGAGCAGGTAGCCGGCCAGGTAGAGCGCCACCACGGTGAGCACCGCGCGCAGGATCGCCTCAGGGATGACCGCCGCCTTGTGGCGCAGCGGGATCACCGCGCGCGGGTGCAGCACGCGCGTCAGCTCGCGGTAGAGGTACTTCAGGGCGATCAGGTGGCGGACGGACTTGGCCCCTCCGGCGGCCGAGCCGGCGCAGCCGCCGACCAGCATGACGAAGATCAGCATGACCCGGGCGCCGTCTGCCCACAGGTTGTAATCCGTGCTGGCGTAGCCGGTGCTGGAGATCAGGCTGGCGCACTGGAACATCGCGGTCCGCACACCAGCGAGGTCTGGCAGGCCCTGGGCCAGGACGAGGGCCACGCCGGCGGCGCCGAGCAGGGTGGCGAGCATGTAGAAGCGCGCCTCGCCGTCCTGGAACAGCTTCCACGGCCGGCCCACCAGCCCGACCCACAGCAGCGGGAAGCTCATGCCGGCGAGCAGCATGAAGACGGTGATGATCCACTCGCCGATCGCCGGGTCGTAGCCGGGAAAGGCGGCGGGGTCGGCGTAGCCGGCGATCGAGGCCGGGTTGGGGGAGAAGCCGCCGGCCGGCATGGTCGTCAGGGCGTGGCAGGCGGAGTCGAAGAACGGCATCCCCGCCATCAAGAACAGCAGCGAGGTCTGGAGCAGGGTCAGGAACACGTAGAGGATCCAGATCCGGGTGGCGACGCCCTGGATCTTGGGGGCGATCGACTCGCTCGGCGCGAACGAGGCCTCGGCGAAGAACAGCTGGCGGCCGCCGACCCCGAGGTGCGGCAGCACGACGATGAACAGCGCGATCACGCCGACGCCGCCGAACCACTGGGTCATCGCCCGCCACAGGAACAGCGCCCGGTCGAACTGCCAGTGCTGCTCGGTGAAGATCGTGGCGCCGGTGGTGGTGAAGCCCGACATCGACTCGAACAGCGCGTCCACCGGCGAGAGCCCGACCATGAGGTAGGGGACGGCGGCGAAGGCGGCCACCACCAGCCAGGTGAAGGAGACCACCGCCAGGGCCTCGCTGCGGCGGAAGGAGACCGCTCGGATCCGCCGCCGGCCCATCAGGGTGCCGAAGGCGAAGGCGGCCGCGCCGGCGGCCACGAACTCCAGGGCCATCCGGTTGGCGCCGTCGTGCAGCGCCAGCAGCGCCGGCGGCAGGAAGGCGGGGCTGAAGACCCTCAGCAGGCGGCCGACCAGACCCAGGACCAGAGCCAGCCGCATCGCCGCCTAAAGCTCGAAGCGCTGGAAGAAGCGCCGCGCGTTGTCCTCGTCCTCGCGGCTGCAAAAGACCAGCAGGCGGTCGCCGCCGCGGATCTCGTCGTCGCCCTGAGGGATGATCACCTGGCCGTCGCGCAGGATCGAGCCGACGATGGCGAACACCGGGGCGTGCATCTCGGACAGCGGCTTGGGCTCGCGGTGGGCCGGGACCTCCAGCCGCAGCACCACCACGTCGCCGTGCTCGAGCTCGGCGATCAGGTCGGTGTGGGCGGCGGCGACGTTGCGCACCACCGAGTTGATGGCGGCGCCGCGGGCCGACCGCACGACGTCGATGCCGACCTTCTCGAACAGCCGCTCGTTGACCGGGTTGTCGGCCCGGGTGACGATCCGCGGCACGCCGAGGTGCTGCTTGGCGATCAGCGAGATCAGCAGGTTCTTCTCGTCGTTGCTGGTGACCGCCACCAGCACCGAGGTCTCGGCGATGTGCTCCTCCTCGAGCAGGTCGAGGTCGGTGCCGTCGCCGTGCAGCACCATGCACTTCAGCTGGGCCGCGACCTCCTCGCAGCGCTTGCGGTCGGAGTCGATGACCTTGACCTCCCAGCCGGCCTCCTCCAGGCCCTTGGCGACCGAGTAGCCGACCACGCCGGCCCCGACGACGGTGGCGCGGCGCGACTGCCGGCTGCTGGCGCCGGTCTTCAGGTAGCGGTGCAGCAGCCGGTTGATGCCCGCCAGCGTGCCCATGGCGGTGATCTGGTCGCCGGCCAGGAAGTGGGTCCGGCCGCTGGGGATGAAGGTCTCCTCGCCGCGCCGGGCCATCACCAGGACCACGCCCTTGGGCACGCCGATGTCCTTGAGCGGGCCGCTGGTGATGAAGGCGCCGTCCTCGACCGCCCGGCGCACCAGCCGCACCCGGCCGCCCTCGAAGGCCTCCACCTCCAGGGCGCCGGGGACCGCGACGATGCGCAGGATCTCGCGCGCCAGCCGCTGCGCCGGCAGCACCAGCGAGTCGATGCCGAGCGAGGCGCCGAGGGCGCTGATGTCCTTCTCGGAGGTCCGGGCGCCGCGGCGGAACAGGAAGCAGGTGGTGCGGCGGGCCCCCAGGCGCTTGGCCGTGACGCACGCCACCAGGTTGCGCTCGTCCTCCGGCGAGCAGGCGATGAACAGCTCGGCGCGGGCGACGTTGGCCCGCTGCAGCGACTCCGCGGTGGTGACGTCGCCGTAGATCAGCTCGACGTCGAGGCGGTCGGCCTTGGAGTTCTTGGCCTCCTCCGGGCACACCAGGCTGACCTCGTGGTCGGCCATGAGCGCCTCCGCCAGGCGGAAGGCGATGTCGTCCTCGCCACCGATGAGGATCTTCATCGGCGCTCGATCTCCCGCTCGAGGGCGATCACGTCCTCTTCGGCGCCGAGGACGGTGATCAGGCAGCCTTCGGGCAGGACGGTCTCGGGGCCGGCGAGCTCCAGCGGCGCCCCGACTGCGTGCCAGGCGAGCACCGTGAGCCGGTAGCGCTTGCGGACCTCGAGCTCGGCGAGCGAGGCCTCGGTGAGACGGTCCGGACAGCGCAGCTCGGCGATCCGGATGCCGTCGCCCAGGGACAGCTCCTTCTCGATGTGCCGCGAGGCGATCCGCAGGGCCAGGGCCTCGGCGGCGTCGAGCTCAGGGATCACGACATCGAAGGCGGCGGCGCCCGGGAAGCCCTTGTCGATCGCCTCCAGGACCAGCTTGTGCTCCAGGTCCTCGGCCTTGATGACGATCTGGGGGACGCCGGCCTCGCGCAGCCGCAGGGCGGTCATGGTGGTGACGTGGGCGGCGTCGCCGAGCCCGACGACGGCGACGTCGACCCCGCCGATCTGCTCGAGGAAGGCGCCCAGGGCCCGCGGGTCGCCGAGGTTCGAGCTGGCGGCGGTGTGGACCAGCTCGCCGACCGAGTCGACCAGGCGGGCGTTGCGGTCGAGCGCGAACAGCCGCACGCCGTCCCGCTCGGCGAGCCGCTCCACCAGGCGATGGCCGAATCTCCCGAGGCCGAGGACGAGGATCTTCTTCACGGCGTTGACGCCCGG
Organism: Planctomycetota bacterium; assembly: GCA_014382465.1. Lineage (GTDB taxonomy): Bacteria > Planctomycetota > UBA1135 > UBA1135 > UBA1135 > J029. The sequence continues at coordinate 1,674 of JACNJP010000207.1, read as the reverse complement.
AGGGCGCGGCCAGTCTAGCCTCAGCCGACAGGAATTTCCGCGCGGGCGAAGCGGACCGGCCGGTCGGGGAGCCGGCGGAAGAAGGCGTAGGCGAGAGTCAGGGGGCCGAGGCGGCCGACGAGCATGGCCAGGACCAGGGCGAACTGCGACGGCGCGGTGAGGTCGGGGGTGATGCCGGTGCTGAGGCCGACGGTGCCGATCGCGCTGGCGGCCTCGAAGGCGAGGGCCTCGAAGGAGAAGGCGGCGGGGTCCTCCCAGGCGGTGAGCCACAAGGCGAGCAGGCCGTGCAGCACGAAGATGAGCGAGCAGATCAGGACCGAGCGCCGGATGATGCCGGCCGGGATGCGGCGCCCGAGGATGACGACGTCGCGCTGGCCGCGGATCCGGACCATCATCGCGGCGAGGAAGATCCAGGCGGTGGTGGTCTTCATGCCGCCGGCGGTGCCGCCGGGAGCGCCGCCGAGCAGCATCAGCGGGATCATCGTCAGCAGCGTGATCCGCCGGGCTTCGCCGAGGTCGACCATCGAGAAGCCGGCGGTCCGGGTTGTGTTGCCCTGGAACAGGGCCAGCACCGCGCGCTGCGGCGCGGAGTAGCCGTCGAGGGCGCCGCCGAAGGACTCGCAGAGGGCGTAGATCGCCGGTCCGGCGAGCGCCAGCGCCAGGCCGGCGATCAAGATCATGCGGGCGCCCGGGATCAGGCTGCGGTCGCGGTGGCGCCTGGCGCGGAGCAGGGCCGAGGGCACCAGGAAGCCGATGCCGCCCGCCAGCCACAGCAGCAGCAGCGGCAGGCCGACCGCGGCGCTGCCGGCGTACGGGCGGAGGCCGTCGCCGAGGTTGTCGAAGCCAGCGTTGCAGAAGGCGGACACCGACAGGAACAGGGCCTTCCAGGCCGCTTGCTCCTCGCCGGCGAGGGCCGGCCACAGGGCCAGGAAGCCGGCCAGCTCGAGCAGCAGCGTGCCGCCGAGCAGCAGCTTGAGCGCGGAGCGCGGACCGCCGTCCCAGAATCCGCCGCCCAGGGTGCTGCTGACCACCTCACCCGACTCCTGGGCGACGGCGTTGCGCAGGCTCTCGAACACCAGGACAGCCAAGGTCATGACGCCGAGGCCGCCGAGCTGGAGCAGCGCCAGGACCACGCCCTGGCCGAGCCCGCTCAGTTCATGGGCCGTCGAGACCACAGCCAGGCCGGTCACGCAGATGGCGCTGGCGGCCGTGAACAGCGCCTCGAGCAGGTTCAGCGGCGCGCGCCCGGCCACCACCGCCTGCGGCAGGCCGAGGACGATCGTGCCGACCAGGATCGCCGCCACGAAGCCGGAGGTCACCAGGACCGGCGCCCGCAGCCAGGCGCTCCGCCGCCCGCCTTCTCGCATCCTCATGAGGCACCATTAGGGGCCGCGCCGGGCCCGAAGTCCAGGGAAAGCCTGCCGGCCCCGCCGCCTCAGCCGTTGGTGCGGTTGCCGCGCTCGAGCTTGCCGAGGTTGCGCGCGGCGTCGTTGCGGGCGGTCTGGATCCGCTCCCGGTCCTCCAACTCGCCGGCCAGCAGCGCGTCGGCCCGGTCGATGGCCTGCCGGTAGTTGCCTGCGGCCCGCCCATCGTCCTTCTTCGGGTAGCAGGGGAGGGGGTCGACCAGGTCCTTCCGGACCTTCCGGTCCGCCGGCCGCATCCGGCGCCCGGTCC
>JACNJP010000335.1 GCA_014382465.1 Planctomycetota bacterium | reverse complement strand
AACCGACGGCTGCCGTCGCCCTCGAGCCGGCCCTCGACGAGCGCGGCGATCTCGACGGCGGTCAAGGACCGGGAAGTCGTCTCCATCGCCCCAGCCTAGCAGTCCGGAGACCAGGTATTCCGGGCCCGGAAGCCGTGATCGCGGCGCGAAACCGGCGGCCGGAATCCGCGGGCGGCTAGCCCTGCACCAGCCAGGTGCCGACCAGGTAGACCACGACCAGGCCGGCGCCGGTGGCTCGCCCGCCCCGGCCGGCGCGCGCGAAGGGCGCCAGCGCCAGGAGCGCCGCGGTGGCCGCCAGGTTGGCCCACAGCTGCGGCTGGACGGTGGCGGCGGCCAGCGGCGCGCCGGCGAGCACCGAGGACACGCCGCCGACCACCAGCAGGTTGAAGACGTTCGAGCCCAGCACGTTGCCGTAGACCGCCTCCGAGTGCCCCTTGCGGATCGCCTGCACCGAGGTGAAGAGCTCGGGCGCCGAGGTGCCGATGGCGGCGATCAGGTAGCCGGCGAAGCCGTCGCTCCAGCCGAAGTCGGCGGCGACCACCAGCGCGCCGGACAGGAAGCGGTTCGAAGCCCAGGCGAGCAGGGCGAAGCCGGCGATCATCACGACCGCCTTGAGCCCGGGGTTCGGCTCGATCTCGCGCTCCACTCCGGCAGTCTCGAGGCGGCCGCCGCGCAGGGCGTTGCGCACCACGAACCCGTAGCCGGCCAGCAGGACCACCCCCAGCCAGATCGGCGGCTGGCCGCCCTCGCCGAGCGCCCAGGCGGCCAGGATCGAGGCCGCCACCAGCGCGATCGCCCCCGGTCCGCGCCAGCCGGCGGCCGGCAGCCCCTTCCGCCCGACCATGAGCAGGCCGAAGCCGAACACCAGGCCGACGTTGAAGGCGTTGGAGCCGAAGATGTTGCCGAAGGACAGCTCGGGGTGCTCCGGCGCCGCCATGCCGCTGACGAACAGCTCCGGCAGGGAGGTCCCCAGCGCCAGCAGCAGCAGCCCGGTCAGCCAGGACGGCCAGCCCCAGTGGCGCGCGAGCCCGAGGGCGCCGCGCACGGAGAGTTCGGCGCCGGCGACGAGGCCCAGCAATCCGATGACCAGGTTCAGGACGGCCACTTGCCGGCCTAGTATAGGCACCATCACGCATGCCTGACCTCTCTCGCGCAGACGCGCCGCTGATCGGCGTCACCGTCGAGCTGCTCGACGCCCCCTACTACGAGGGTCGCCGCCGTCTCCAGCTCTTCGCCGACTACCTGCCGTGCCTGCGGGCGGCCGGCGCGGTCCCGGTGCTGCTGCCGACCGACGGCCCGCCCGACGAGGTCGGCCGCTGGCTCGACGTCCTCGACGGCCTGCTGCTGACCGGCGGCGACGACCCCGACCTGCGCCGCCTGGGCGGTCCCGCGCCCGACGAGCGCTGCAAGCCGGTCCCGCCGGAGCAGCAGCGCGCCAACCTGGAGCTGGTGCGGTCGGCCTGCCAGCGCCGGCTGCCGATGTTCGGGGTGTGCCTCGGCATGCAGATGATGGGGCTGGCCCGCGGCGCCCCTTTCTGCCAGCACCTGCCGGAGGCCGGGGCCCACCTCAAGGGCATCCTGCACCCGGTCGAAGCCGCCGCCGGCAGCCTCCTGGCGACGCTGGTGGGGCGCGCGCCGGTCGAGGTGGCCTCCTTCCACCACCAGGCCCTCGACGGCCCGGGCGACGGGCTCCGGGTCACCGCGTCGGCGCCCGACGGCGTCGTCGAGGCGGTCGAGATCCCGGACCATCCCTTCGCCCTCGGCGTGCAGTGGCACCCGGAGCGGCTGCCGGATTCAGCGGCGACGAAAGCCCTTTTTTCCGGTTTCGCCGCGGCGGCGGAGTCCTACCGTAGGGACCGCCGATGACCGAGAGCAAACGCGAGGAGAAGCAGCGGCTGCTGCGCGAGCTGCAGCGCAACCAGCAGCGGGACAAGGTCAAGCTGGTCGTCATGGTCGTGCTCCTGGGCACCACCTTGGGGATCTTCTTCATGGCCGGAGAGTCCAAGCAGGAGCCGCCGGCGGTCCGCGACGTCGAGCAGATCCGCAGCCAGATCTCGCTGCCTCCGGTCAACCGGGAGGTGCTGGCGCTGGTCGCCGACGCCACCGACGAGGACCGCATCCTCCTCGAGCCCGAGCCCTACCGCGACCTGCTCAAGATGGCCCAGGCGCTGCTCCCGGCCCACCTCGAGGTCCTCGGCGAACCGGCCCCGCCCTTCGCCGAGCTCCCCGCGAGGTCCGCCGAGCTGCGCGGCCAGCCCTTCCGCCTGCGGGGCGTGCTCAAGGCGATCCGCACCCTGAAGCGGCCGCCGTCCCTGGCCGAGGAGAGCTGGAGCTGGATCCAGACCGAGGACGGGCAGGACTGCTTCCTCGCCGCCCTCAACCCGCCGGAGGACGCCTTCGAGCCCGGCGACTTCGTGCTCGCCGACGGCTTCTACTTCAAGCTCTACTCGCAGTCCTTCGACGGTCAGCGGGTGGTCGCCCCGCTGCTGCTGGGCCGCCAGCTCCGCAAGTCGGTGGTCGAGGCGGCGCCGGTCGAGGCCCTCGACTTCGTGCTGCTGGCGGAAGTTGAGGACAACCGCCTGGGCACCGAGGGCGAGCTCGACCCGAGCGGGCTGTGGCACCTGTTGAACCACGCCGAGCAGCTCGCCGCCGACCCGGAGCGGCGCGCCGCGGCCTTCGCCGACGCCCCGATGCTGGACCTGGCCGGCCTCACCGAGCTAGCCCGGTCGCCGGAGCTGTTCCGCGGCAAGCCGTTCCAGATCCCCGGCCGCGTGCCGCACGAGCCGCGCTTCACCGGCTCGGCGCCGGCCGGCGAGAACCCGGTCCGGTTCAGCCGCACCTACTTCGGCTGGCTCGGCAACCCGCTGGTCTTCGGCCAGCACCCGATCCACCTGGTCTCCGGCGACTACTTCCAATTCACGGAGGAGGGGGCCCGGATCTACTCCGGCTACTTCCTCCAATTGAAGGGCTACCTCGACAACCAGGACCAGTGGCGCCGGGCGCCGGTCTTCGTCCTGGTGGGAGACCGCGTGGCGCCGCGCGGCGGCCCCTCGATCTTCGGCGAATTCGTCTGGTGGTTCCTCGGCTTCGCCTGCCTGCTGGCCGGCTTCGTCGCCTGGCTGGCCCGCCGTGACCGGGCCCAGGCGGCGGTCGCCGCCCGCGCCCTGCGGGACCGGCGCCAGCAGCGCGGCTCGAGCCGCGAGCCGGCTTCATGATCTGGCCCAGCTACGGCCGCGGCATCCTGTCCGCCCTGCTCCCGCGGGAGCTGGCGGAGAGCGCGCCGCGGCCGACGGCCGTCTTCGCCCTCATCGACCGCGGCGCCCTCGAGGTCACCCGCGAGGCCCTGGAGCGGGCCGAGGCCGCCCTCGACTGCCCGCTCCACCGCATCGACTGGCAGCCGACCGAGCAGCTCAAGTCCCTCGGCGAGGCAGAGCGGCTGGCGCGCCGCATGGTCGGCCTCGGGATCGACCGCTCGGCGATGGTGGTCGGCGTCGGCGGCGGGATCACCACCGACATGGCCGGCTTCCTGGCGGCGGTGCTGCTCCGCGGCCTGCGCTGGGGCGCGGTCCCCACCACCCTGCTCGGCATGGCCGACGCCGCCCTCGGCGGCAAGACCGCCGTCAACCTGCCGGAGGGGAAGAACCTGGTCGGCGCCTTCCACCAGCCCTGCTTCGTCCTGGCCGACATCGACACGCTCGTGACCCTGCCGCCGCGGGAGTGGCGCTGCGGCCTCGGCGAGATCCTCAAGGCGGCCCTCATCGACGGCAGCGAGCTGATGCCGGCGCTCGAGCGCGCGGCGCCGGAGGACCTCGACTTCGCCGGCAGCACCGCCCTCGAGCTCGCCGCCGGCGCCGGCCGGGTCAAGATGCGCATCGCCGAGGCCGATCCGACCGAGTCGGCCGAGCGCAAGCTGCTCAACCTCGGCCACACCTTCGGCCACGCCCTCGAGACCGCCGCGGCCGGCGACCCGGCCATCCCCCAGGGCCTGGCACACGGGGAGGCGGTGGCCCTCGGCCTGCGGTGCGCCGCCCGCATGGCCGAGGAGATGGAGGTCGCCCGCGCCGGCCTGCGACGGCAGGTGGTCGAGCTCAGCGGCAAGCTCGGCCTCCCGAGCGCCTACCCGGGCGTGCTCCCGGACGTCGCCGCCCTGACGGTCCTGCTGGGCCGGGACAAGAAGGCCCACGGCGGCAGCCTGGACCTGGTCCTGCCCGCCGAACCCGGCTCCTGCCTGATCGTCCGAGGCATCGCCCCGGCCGCCGTCGCCGAGGTCATCCACCAGGAGCTCGGCTAGGACCGGCCGGGCGCGCTCCCGAGGCCGAGAGGCCGGCGCGAGGCGGGGGGCATCCTTTGGTGGACGGTGCGACCAGGGGGAACGATAATGCGCCGCTAGAGTTGCACATGGGTAGGCGGAACGACCTCGAGAGCATCCTGATCATCGGGTCGGGACCGATTGTCATTGGCCAGGCCTGCGAATTCGATTATTCCGGCACCCAGGCGATCAAGGCGCTCAAGGAGGAGGGTTTTCGGATCCTGCTGGTGAACAGCAATCCGGCTTCGATCATGACCGATCCGGAGCTGGCCGACCGGACCTACATCGAGCCGATCACGCCGGAGATGGTCGAGAAGATCATCGAGAAGGAGCGGCCGGACGCGATCCTGCCGACCCTGGGCGGCCAGACGGCCCTGAACACGGCCATGGCGCTGTGGGAGAACGGGGTGCTCCAGCGCTACGGGGTGGAGATGCTCGGCGCGGACTACGAGGTCATCAAGAAGGCCGAGGACCGCGACGAGTTCAAGGTGGCGATGGAGCGGATCGGGCTGATGAGCGCCCCGTCCGAGATCGCCCACAACCGCGGCGAGGCCGAGATCGCGCTGCAGAAGATCGGCCTGCCGTGCGTCATCCGGCCGGCCTTCACGCTCGGCGGCTCGGGCGGCGGCATCGCCTACAACCGCGAGGAGTTCGACGAGATCCTGACCCGCGGCCTGCGCCTGTCGCCGGTCAGCGAGGTGCTGATCGAGGAGTGCCTGCTCGGCTGGAAGGAGTTCGAGCTCGAGGTCATGCGCGACCGCGAGGACAACTGCGTGGTGGTCTGCTCGATCGAGAACCTCGACCCGATGGGGGTGCACACCGGCGACTCGATCACGGTGGCGCCGGCGCAGACCCTCAGCGACCGCGAGTACCAGCGCATGCGCGACGCCGCCTTCGCCATCATGCGCGAGATCGGGGTCGAGTGCGGCGGCTCGAACGTGCAGTTCGCGGTGAACCCCGCCAACGGCGACATGATCGTCATCGAGATGAACCCGCGGGTGTCGCGCTCGTCGGCGCTGGCCTCCAAGGCCACCGGCTTCCCGATCGCCAAGTTCGCCGCCAAGCTGGCGGTCGGCTACACCCTCGACGAGATCCGGAACGACATCACCGAGGTCACGCCGGCCTGCTTCGAGCCGACCATCGACTACGTGGTGGTGAAGATGCCGCGCTTCGCCTTCGAGAAGTTCCCGCAGTCGGACTCGACCCTGGGGACCCAGATGAAGTCGGTCGGCGAGACCATGGCCATCGGCCGGACCTTCGAGGAGGCGTTCCAGAAGGCCCTGCGCGGCCTCGAGGTGGGCCGCAACGGCTTCAGCGGCAAGAAGCGCGAATTCCCGCCCGAGGAGCTGCGGCAGAAGGTGTCGCGGCCGGCGCCGGGGCGGCTGTTCGCCATCTACGACGCCTTCGCCGCCGGCTTCGAGGTCGACGAGGTGTTCCGCCTCAGCGGCATCGACCCGTGGTTCCTGAGCTTCCTCCAGCGGCTGGTGGTGCTCGACCAGGAGCTCGAGGAGACCGCCCTCGACGCCATCGACGCCGCGCGCATGGACGCCCTGAAGCGCGCCGGCTTCAGCGACGCCCGCATCGCCCAGGCGGTGGGCGCCGCCGAGCTGGAGGTCCGCGGCCGCCGCGAAGCCCTCGGGGTGCGGCCCGGCTACCGCCTGGTCGACACCTGCGCCGCCGAGTTCGCCGCCTGCACCCCCTACCTCTACTCGACCTACGACTGCGGCTCCGAGGAGTTCCCGCCCAGCGGCCAGCGCAAGGTCATGATCCTCGGCGGCGGCCCCAACCGCATCGGCCAGGGCATCGAGTTCGACTACTGCTGCGTCCACGCGTCCATGGCGCTGCGCGACATGGGCATCGAGTCGATCATGGTCAACTCGAACCCGGAGACGGTCTCGACCGACTTCGACATCAGCGACCGGCTCTACTTCGAGCCGCTGACGCACGAGGACGTGCTGGCGATCTGCGAGCGCGAGCGGCCGGACGGCGTCATCGTCCAGTTCGGCGGCCAGACGCCGCTCAACCTGGCGCACGGCCTGGAGCAGGCCGGCGTGCCGATCCTCGGCACCCCGGTCGAGGCCATCGACCGCGCCGAGGACCGCGGCCGCTTCTCGGTGATGCTCGACAAGCTGGGCCTGCGGGCGCCGGAGAACGGCTTCGCCACCAGCGAGGAGGAGGCCCTCGAGGCCGCGGCCCGCATCGGCTACCCGGTGCTGGTGCGGCCCAGCTACGTGCTCGGCGGCCGCGCCATGGAGATCGTCTACGACGACCGCGACCTCAAGCGCTACATCCGCGAGGCGGTGCAGGCCTCGCCCGAGCACCCGGTGCTGATCGACCGCTTCCTCGAGGACGCCGTCGAGGTCGACGTCGACTGCGTCTGCGACGGCGTGCGGGTGGTGATCGGCGCCGTCATGGAGCACATCGAGGAGGCCGGCATCCACTCCGGCGACTCGACCTGCGTCATCCCCCCCATCACCCTGGGCGAGAGCATCGAGCAGGAGATCCGCGAGTCGACCCGGGCGCTGGCGCTCGAGCTGGGGGTCGTCGGCCTGATGAACGTGCAGTTCGCGGTGCGCGGCGAGACCGTGTTCGTGCTCGAGGTCAATCCGCGGGCCTCGCGCACCGTGCCCTACGTCGCCAAGGCCACCGGCGTGGCCTTCGCCCGCATCGCCACCATGGTGATGGCCGGCAAGACGCTCGACGAGCTGGGCGTCGAGGAGCCGCTCCTGACCGAGCACATGGCGGTCAAGGCGCCGGCCTTCCCCTTCGCCAAGTTCCCCGGCGCGCGCGCCGACCTCGGCCCGGAGATGCGCTCGACCGGCGAGGTCATGGGGATCGACCGTGACTTCGCCATGGCCTTCGCCAAGGCCAGCGAGGCCGCCGGCCGCCGCCTGCCGACCTCGGGCAAGGTGTTCATCACGGTCAAGGACGCCGACAAGCGCCACCTGCCGATGCTGGCGCGCACCCTGGTGCGGCTCGGCTTCGAGCTGGTGGCCACCGACGGCACCTACAAGGTGCTGAAGCGCCACTCGCTGCCGGTCGAGCGGATCAACAAGGTCCACGAGGGCCGGCCGCACGTCGTCGACCTGATCAAGAACCGCGAGGTCGACCTGATCCTCAACACGCCGCTCGGCCGCATCACGCGCCACGACGACGGCATGATCCGCACCGAGGCCTACCAGGCCAACATCCCCTGCCTGACGACCATGAGCGCCGCCAACGCCGCGGTCGAGGCGATCGAGGCCCTCAAGGCCGGCGGCATGGAGGCCTGCGCCCTGCAGGACTACTTCGCCCTGGCGGAGACTCCGGCGGCGGCCGACCTGCCGGTCTCCTGAGGCCTCCCGGCGTGAAATCTCGGGTATGCTGAGTGAGATTCGGTCGCATTCTCGCTCATCGCGGGGAGCCACCACTCCCGATGCAACCGAGAATTTCCCGACCGCTCCGACTCGTCGCGCTGATCCTGGCCGCGGCCGGCGCCGCCGGGCCGGCCTCCGCCCAGTGGGACGACGAGGAGGACGTGGAGGCGGCCGCCCCGCCCTGGCTGAGCGGCCGCGCGACCCTGCGCTACCTCCACCGCGAGGGCCGCGGCAGCTCCCAGGACCGCGACCTCTACGGCAGCCTGCGGCTGCGCGGCGGCTCCGCCAGCCGCGACGACCTGACCGCGGCGCTGTCGATCCGCGGCGCCTGGGACGCCGACGGCGGCGGCCCCGGGGGCAGCTTCGGCAGCCTCCAGGACGGCCGCCGCGACCGCTTCGCCCCGCGGCTCGACGAGGCCTGGCTGGGCTTCCACTCGCTGCTCGGCGAGGGCGAGCTGAAGCTCGGGCGGCAGACCCGCTGGGACACGCCGGTGCTGCTGCACTTCGACGGCGGCGCGGTCCGCGCGCCCTTCGCCCTCGGCGACGCGCCGGGCGAGCTGGAGGTCTACGCCGGCGTGCCCGAGCACCGCTGGGAGGGCGCCCGGAGCGGCGACTCGGTGGCCGGCGGGGCCGCCGACCTGGCCGCCTGGCGCGGCGGCTCGCTGCGCCTCGACGCCGTCCTGCTGCGGGACGAGAACCACTTCGGCGACCGCCGCAACACCCTCTACTCCGCCCGCGCCTCGCACGCCGCCGACGACGGCCGGACCGGCGGCTCGCTGGCCGCCTCGCTGCTCGACGGCGACGCCGACCAGGCCAGCGCCGACGCCTGGTGGGCCAGCGCCGACGACGCGCTGCGGCTCACCCTGCTGGCGCGGGCCCAGCTCTCGAGCCGCGGCGACGAGACCCTCGAGCTGGCCTCCTTCGCCACCGTCCTGCGCCGGATCCTCCCCTATCAGGAGGCCAGCCTGATGGCGTCCTGGGCCCCGGGCGGCGGCGGCGCCCCGGTCCGCTTCGACCTCGGGGCCCAGGCCCGCAGCTTGAGCGACAGCGACGCGGCCTCGGAATTCAACCGCGAGTTCGAGCGCTACTGGGCGGCGGTGGAATTCCCGGAGCTGCTGGCGGCGAACACCTCCTTCGGCTTCGGCGCCGACCTGTGGGACTCCGGCCGCGACCGCATCGTCGCCGGCAACGTCGAGCTCAGCGCCGGCCTCGGCGGCTGGGACTGCTCGCTTGGCAGCGCCTTCTCCCTCTACCAGTTCGACTTCTACAGCGCCCGCGAGCGCACCCGGGTGCGCGAGCACTACTTCCGGGCCCGGCGCGACCTCGGCGGCGACTGGCGCCTGAGCTTCGGCTTCGGCCTGGAGCACGACGAGGAGGAGAGCTACCGCACCGGGCAGATCGCCCTGGAGGTGAGTTTTTGACCCGCCACCTGCTGTTCTCGGGCCTGTGCCTGATCCTGCTGACCGCGCTGCTGGCGCCCGGCTGCGCGCTGCTCTCCGGAGAGCAGGTGGTGCGGGTTCCCGGCCGCCCGGCCGGCTTCTCCCACGCCGCCCACGCTGACGAGGAGCTGGCCCTGTTCTGCAGCGACTGCCACCGGACGGTCGAGGACCAGGCCGGCGCCGGCATGCCCGGCTTCGAGCAGTGCCTGGCCTGCCACCCGGCCGACGAGCGGACCGGCGAGGCGGCCTCGGAGCTGTCGCGCTTCCTGGTCGGCGGCGAGGGTCCTGTCTGGACCACCGGCGCCGAGATCGAGCTCGAGACCGCCTTCTCCCACGCCCTGCACTACGAGGCCCGCGTCGCCTGCGACCAGTGCCACCAGGGCGTCGAGGAGAGCGACGCGGTGCCGGCCAGCGTCGCGGTGGGCATGGCGGACTGCGTCGCCTGCCACGAGAAGCGCGAGGTCGACGCCGGCGGCTGCCTCGGCTGCCACGACGGCGTCGACACCGCTTGGGCGCCGCCGAGCCACGGCGAGGGCTGGGAGCGGGCCCACGGCCGGGTGTGGCGCGCCGGCGGCGGGCTCGGCCGTCCGCAGGCGCCGGCGTCCGACTGCCGGCTGTGCCACGACGGCGCCGGCGAGGCCCCGTCCTGCGAGAGCTGCCACGCCGAGCGGCCGCCGTCCGACCACAGCTCCTTCTTCCGCAACCGCGGCCACGGCATGCTGGCGCTCGCCGACCAGCGGCGCTGCAACGCCTGCCACCAGGAGGACACCTGCCTCGAGTGCCACCTCGAGCAGCGCCCCGCCAGCCACGGCGCCGGCTTCGGTGCGCCGGCCGACCGCCACTGCCTCGGCTGTCACTTCGGCACCCAGCAGGCGCGCGCCTGCGCCGTCTGCCACCTCGACGGCCCCCAGTCGCACTCGCGGCGCCCCGGCCCCCCCCCCCCCCCCCCCCCGCCCCCCCCCCCCCCCCCCCCCCCCCCCCCCC
>JACNJP010000392.1:7730-10102 GCA_014382465.1 Planctomycetota bacterium | reverse complement strand
GGCCCGAGCGCCGGGCGCGCGGCCGGCGCGGGGCGGCGACCCGGGCCCGGCCGGGCGCCCGGGGGTGGGCGAGGCCCTGCTGGCCGTGGCTCCCGCCGCCGGGGGCGTCGAGCCGCGTGACGGCGTAGACCGCCTCGGCCGTCACCGCCGGATCGTGGCGCTTGAGCAGCTTCCGGAGCTCGGGCAGCGCCTCGCTCCCGCAGAGGCTCAGGCAGCGGACGTAGTCGACCAGGAACTCCCCCCGGACGCTGCCGCGGATGCGGTGGACGGCGTCGAACTCCAGGGCCTGGCCGCGCACCGCCAGCTCCTCGAGGTAGGCCATCCGCTCCTCCCGCGGCAGCCGGCGCTCGCCGATGCGCTCGAGCAGGGTTTCGCAGTCGAGCTGGCGGGCGGGGACCGGCGCTCGGCTGCCTTGAGGTGCCACCAGGACAGCCAGGAGCAGGAGGAGGGCCATCACCGCCTACCTTATCGGCACAGGGACGGCGGTCACCCAGGGAATGCGCCGCCCCGTCCCGGCCGCGGCCGCCCTGGCGCTAGACTCCAGCCGGATGAAGATCGTGATCGACCTGGACCTGGAAGGCCTCGAGCGGGTGCTCGGCCGGCTGCTGCCGCTCGGCGGCAAGGTCCGGCCCACCGGAATCCGACTCGACATGCAGCGGCTGCGGCTGCGGGGCCAGGCGCCGCTGCTCGGGGAGGTGGTCCTGGTGGCGAAGGTGACCCCCTCCCCCGGCAGACTGCTGCTCTCCGGCTTCGACCTCGAGGGGGCCGGACTCGCCCGGGGGATGGCGCTCAGCGCCCTGAAGCGGCGGATCGGCGAAATGGACGAGCGCTGGAACGGGCTGCGCGTCTGGGGCGAGCCGGAGGGCGACCGTCTTCATCTCGAGTGGCCGCTCGGCCAGCCCTGACGGGCCGTTCAAGGCCCGCGGTGATCCCGGAGGTCCCAGACCTCGGAGCCCGCCTCGGCATGGTCGGGCGGCCCGAACAGGACCTCGATGAGCGCCCTCGCCTGGCCTGAATCCTCGGCGCGTTGGCGGGCCCGCCCAGCCGTGACGCCCCTCATCCCCGCCGCCGGGTCGCTGGCGGCCGGGTTCAATGTGAAGGGCAGGACCGCCGCGAGGCTGCTCGCGGGCCTCGTCGATCGCTTCGAGATCGAGCGCGATCGGCTGGGGAAGGTAGGCCGCGTCGGATGGTCCATCCCTCGGCAGGAGGGCTCGGAGCAGCAGGGACCGGAGCGACTCGAGGGCCGCCTGCGGCATGTAGGACAGGGAGCCGCCGATGAGCGGGTTCCCATGGGTGGCCTGGAGGTACATCGGGTAACCGTCGTGGAAGAACAGCGGCAGCTCTAGCACCGCGCCGCCGCCCGGGTCGACCGACCAACCGAAAGGCTGGCGGGCGGGCTCCCCGCTACACTCCGCCAAGATGCGGTCGCGAATCCTCCACGGCCTGCTGCTCGGCGCCGCTTGGTGTGCCCTGGCGGGCCTGGTCGAGTCGGCCGTGCTGATGCTCCAGCACCCCTTCGACCGCCATCCCGGGATCTGGCTGGCGGCGTGGCCGCTCTACGCCGGCGGCGGGGTGCTGCTCGGAGTGGTCGCCGGGGCCGTACTCCCGCTCCTGACCCGGCGGCGCGAGTGGAGCTCCCTGCCCGGCGTCTACCTGGTCGGCATCCTGCTGGGCGCGGTGGCCGCGGTGCTCTGGTGGCCCTTGTTCGACCTGGCCCTGCCGGCGCGGCTCGGGTCGGCCGCCCTGGTCGCCCTGGCGGTCCAGCAGGGCCTCCGGCTCGCCGCTGCGTCCCGCTGGGGCTGGCTCGCCGCCAGCCTCTTCACCCCGCTCTCGGCCGTGGCCCTGCTGGCGCTGACCCTGATCGCGGGGGTCGCCGGCGCCCTGGCCCCGGTCCTCCAGGGATCCCGCACTCTGCCGACGGCGGCGATTGGCGAGGTCCGGGCGCCGACGGATCTCCTCGTGGTGGTGCTGAGGGGGGTCGGAGCCGCCCACCTCGGCTGCTACGGCTACTACCGCCCGACCAGCCCGCGCCTCGACGGCGTGGTCCGCGACGGCGTTCTCTATTCGTCGGCCTTCGCCGCCAGCCCTTCGGCGGAACACGCCCGGGACTCGCTGCTGGGCCTGCCGCTGGGCCAAGCCGCCGCAGCGGGATCCGTTGCCCTCACGGAGCGGTTGCGCTTGGCCGGCTTCCAGGTCGCCGGCGTCGGCGCAGCCGACCGGGTCGCCGACGCCCGGGGCGGCCTCCTCGGCTTCACCTCCTACACCGACCCGAGCCTCGAGCTGCCCGAGGAGCGGCTCTACCTGCGGCGCCGGTGGAGGGAGCTGTCGCCGCCCGGCGCGCCGCCGTCGGGCGAAGGCGAAGCCGCCGTGGG
>JACNJP010000392.1:0-7720 GCA_014382465.1 Planctomycetota bacterium | reverse complement strand
GCGGCCGGGGGCGGCCCCCGGCGTGCCCCCCCCCACCCGCCCCGGGCGCCGGGGGCGCCGGGGGGGGGGGCTCCCCGGGGGGCGGGGGGGGGGGGGGGTCCCCCCGCCGGGCGCCCGCCGGTGGGGAGAGGGGGAGGCCGCGGGGGGCGCCGCCCTGGACGGGCGGGGGACCCGCCGGGACCCGGCGCGACGGTTCTTCCTGCTCCTGGCCCTCCCCGAAGCGCTCCCGCCGTACGTCCCTCCGCCAGAGCTTCGAGAGCACTTCCTGCCCGGCGGTCCGGGCCTGGCGGACCCGGCCTCCGAGGACCCTTCCAGCGGCGGGCTCGACACCGAACGGGCGCTCTACGACGCCGAGATCCTGTCCCAAGACCAGGCCCTGGGACAACTCCTCGACGGCCTCGCCGACCTCGACTTGCTCGAGGGCACCCTGATCGTCCTGGTCGGCGACACCGGCAGCTGCTTCCATCCGCACCACCCGGAGTCGGCGCCGCGCGCCGCGCTCGACTGCCTGACCCGGGTCCCGCTGGCGCTGCGGATGCCCCGCGAGCTGCCGGCCGGCACCCGGGTCGGCCGCAGCGTCAGCTGCGCCGACCTGGCCCCGACCTTGCTTCGCTTCCTCGGCCTCGCCGACCCGCTGGAGGCCGCCCGGGCCCTCCCGCCCATCGGCGAGACCGATCCCGTGGCGCCCCAGGAGGTCGCCATCCTCGACCCTGGCAGCGGCGACGCGGTCCTGCGCACGCCGGACGCCAAGCTGCTGAGGCGCGCCGACGGCAGCCTGCTGTTCCGCGACCTCTCCGCCGACCCCGAGGAGCGGACGCCGATGGAGGCCCCGGCCGGCGGTTCGCAACAGGCCGCGGCCGCGCTGCTCGACAGCCGCCTGCGGAAGCGCTTCGAAGGCTCCTAGGCGCCGCGCGCCAGCCAGGTGGCGACCAGCATCCCGACCGCGTTGGCGGCGCTGAAGGTCAGGAGGTCGTAACCGTTCCAACTCCAGCCTGGGCGGAGCTGGCGCATCAGCCGGCGCAGGACCATCGCCTCCACGGCGATCACCAGGCAGAGGGCGGCGGCCGCGGCGGCCGCCAGCACCGGCAAGCCGGCGGGCGCGACCGGCTCCGCCGGATCCCCCAACACGCCGCAGTAGACCAGGGCCGCCGCCAGCAACAGGCTCAGGCCGTTGGCCGACAGGGTCATCAAGGTCGTCACGCTGAAGTTCCGGCCGAGGGTGAACCAGATCGCCCACCACTCGGTGAGCAGGCTGACGACGATCACGCCGGGTGACAGGGTCTGGGCGAGGACCGCTGCCAGCGGGCTCATTGCCGCGCCCTGCCGCCCCGGGCGGACTCCACGCACAGCGCCCGCAACAGCTCCAGCGGATAGATGCCGGTGTTGTGCTGGTCGCCGAACAGGCAGCGGTAGGCGTAACGGCCCACCGGCTGCATGTCCTGGAGGTCGAGGTCCTCGGCCACCGAGGCCGGGTCGAGCAGCCGCTTCCCGGACAACTCCGAGACGCAGTGGGCGCAGGGGCACTCGATCCGGAGGTCGCGGATCTCGATCTCGGCATCAAGCCCGTCGCTCCACTGGAACCGGAGCGAGGAGCCCGCGCGCGCCAGGCCGGTCAGGTGCTCTTCCATGGCGGGACGGGCTGGAGGCTCAGACCTCGGAGTCCCGCTGCCCACTCCGGGGATCGTCCTGCTTGCGGTAGCGCAGGCTGACGTTCTCGCGCCCCATGTCGCGCAGGCGCCGCGGAGTCTTCTTCAGGCCGAGGTCGTGCGCCTTGGAGACCACGCTCTTCTGGGACCGGTTCAGGCGCCGGGCGATCTCGAGGTTGCTGAGCTCGGGATAGAGCTGCTTGAGCAGCTCGACCTCCTCCGAGGTCCAGCGCGGCATGCGCGTCGCCTGGCTGCTGCCGCGCCGGCGCTGGAAGCCCTTGTCCTTGGCCAGGCAGATCTCGGCCGACTTGGAGACGATGTCGACCTCGGGGCGGCCGAGGATCACCGCCAGGTCGGCGTTACTCCGGGTGCCGTAGAGCCGCTTGAGCTGCTGGATGTCGGCCGAGGTCCAAGGGCCGGCGGTGGTCTTCCCCTGGAGCTCCTCGACCTTGCGGCGGATCTCGGTCGGCGAGCGCCGCAGGATCTGGGCGATGACGTCGATGCGCGCGGCGCCGATGTAGTTCTTGAGCGCCTGGACCTCGGCGGCGGACCAGGGGCCCAGGCGGAGGTCGCCGGCGAACACGCGCTTGGCCATGCGGCGAACGCTCTCCACCGACCGGTTCAATTCCCGGCTGATCTGCGCGTCGGAGCGGAGCCCGTAACGAAGCTTGAGCCGCTCGATCTCGGCTTGGGACCACGGCCCCTTTCGCCGGCCGTTGCCCTTTGCACGTTGCTGCTGATTGAATTCGCCGGTCATCCCAAGGAAGGTCTAAAGGGGGCCCCAGGAGCCTGAGGAAGGCCCAGGCCCGGTGGCTCCAGTATGGACCAGCTTGTCGGTGCTTCCAAGTGCATAATCGTAGCGATTTCAGGCAGAAGAGCTTACAGCGCGCTGAACGATGCCCTGCCAGTAATGATCGGCCGCATTTCGCAAGATATTTAAAGCCTCGGTGCTTGTGTGAGACGCGGCCGCCGCGTGCGCCAGCCGCCGAAGTTCCTCGATCGGGACCTCGCGCAGGATCGCCTTCACTTCGGCCACGAACGGCGGGGCAACGGACAGATGCCGGAAGCCGGCACCGGCCAGGAACAGCGCGCCGGTCTTCTGCCCGGCCATCTCGCCGCACACCGAGACCGGCTTGCCGACCGCGCCGCAGGTGCGAGCGATGTGCCGCAGGATCCGCAGGTGCGCCGGGTGGTAGGGCTGGTAGAGGTCGGCCACCCACGGGTTGTCGCGGTCGACGGCGAACAGGTACTGGGTCAGGTCGTTGGTGCCGACGGAGATGAAGTCGG
The DNA here is from genome assembly GCA_014382465.1 of Planctomycetota bacterium. Lineage (GTDB taxonomy): Bacteria > Planctomycetota > UBA1135 > UBA1135 > UBA1135 > J029. Next base: position 4,787 of record JACNJP010000392.1, on the reverse strand, counting down.
CGTCCATCGCCAGCTCCCGCAGGGCCATCGCCGCCGCCGGGACCTCGATCATGATGCCGACCGGGATGCTCTGCTTGCCGGCGCAGACCTGGGCGATCAGGTCCCGGGCGAGCCGCAGCTCCTCGACCGTGGTCACCATCGGCAGCATGATGCGGGCGTCGCCGAACTGGCGCGCCTTGAGGAGCGCGCTGACCTGCATCAGGAACAGGTCCTGCCACTCCAGGCTCAGCCGCAGGCCGCGCCAGCCGAGCGCCGGGTTGGCCTCCTTCGGGTGCTTGAAGTAGCGGAGCTGCTTGTCGCCGCCGATGTCGAGGGTGCGGAAGACCACCGGCTTGCCGGGGAACTTCTCCAGGATCGAGGCGTAGATCTCGGTCTGGTCCGCCTCGCTCGGGAACGACGGCCGCTCCATGTAGGCGAACTCGGTGCGGAACAGGCCGACGCCCGCGGTGGTAAAGGGGTCGAACATCGCCAAGTCCTGGGGCGACTCGATGTTGACCGACACGGCGACCGGCGTGCCGTCGGCGGTGGCGCCGGGCCGGGTGGCGGCCTCGAGCAGGACCGACTGCACCTGCTCCCGCTCGGCCGCCAGCCGTTCGGCGATGCCCTTCTCGCGGCTGTCGACCCCCAGCAGCACCCGGCCCTCCTCGCCGAGCACGACGAGCTGCTCGCCGCTGATGGCCTTGGAGTGGACGTGGTCCAGGCCGGTGACGGTCGGGATGCCGAAGGAGCGCGCCAGCACGGCCCCGTGGCTGAAGCGGCCGCCGCGGTTGCAGACGATGCCGGACAGCGGGTGCCGGTGGTGGCGCGTGACCAGGGAGGGCGTCAGCTCCTCGGCCACCGCCACCGGGCCGGGGCCGCCGTCATGGTCGAGCAGCTCCTCGCCGACCGACTCCAGCTCGCGCACCACGCACAGCCACGGGTCGCGCAGGTCGGCCACCCAGTTCTTGATCTCACCGCCCTCGAGCGACTCGAACAGGCCCTCGAAGCGGTCGATCAAGGCCTGGATCGCCGACTCGGGCTCCAGCCGCTCCTCGAGAATCAGCTTGCGGATGGCGCGGTGGGCGTCGGGGTCCTGGACGACGGCGATCTGGGCGCCGTAGATGGCGGCGTCCTGGATGCCGAGCTCCCTGGTGGTGGCGGCCTGGATCCGCTGCAGGTCCTCGACGGCCAGCGCGCGGGCCTCCTCGAAGCGCTCCAACGCCGCCTCGGGCGCCTCCTCCGTGAGGGTCCGGCGCGGGCTCTGGCGCGCGCTCGGGTCGACGATGATCCACGCCGGGCCCAGCCCGACTCCGGGGCTGACCGGCGTACCCTTCAGTTCGAGGCGCGACACCTTACACCGCCGGCGCCGGCTGCGGGCGACGCCATGCCTCGATCCGCTGCTCCAGGGCCGCGGCCAGCTGGTCGGCCGGCACCCGCTCCTGGCTCATGCTGTCGCGCTCGCGCAGGGTCACGGTGCCGTCCTGGAGGGTGTCGCCGTCGACCGTCACGCAGAAGGGCGTGCCGATCTCGTCCTGGCGGCGGTAGCGGCGGCCGATCGACTGGTTGAGCTCGATCGCGGTGGTGAAGCGGCGCCGCAGCCCGCGCTCGATCTCCTCGGCGCGCTCGGGCATGCCCTCCTTCTTCACCAGCGGGAAGATCGCCACCGTCACCGGGGCGATGCGCGGGTGGAAGCGCAGCACCACCCGCTTGTCGTCGCCCTCGCCCTCCTCGTCGTAGGCGTCGACCAGGAAGGTCATGGCGGTGCGGTCGCAGCCGGCGGCGGGCTCGATCACGTAGGGGGTGACGTGCTGGTTGTTCTCCTGGTCGAACCAGCTCAGCGAGGTGCCGGAGCACTCGGAGTGCTTCTTGAGGTCGTAGTCGGTGCGGTTGGCGACGCCCTCGAGCTCGGACCAGCCGAAGGGGAACAGGTACTCGACGTCGCCGCAGCCGGCGGCGTAGTGGGCCAGCTCGTCCTGGGCGTGCTCGCGCATGCGCAGCTTCGCCGGGTCGACGCCGAGGTCGACGTACCACTGGAAGCGCTGCTGCTGCCAGTACTGGTACCACTCCGGCGCCTCCTCGGGCCGGCAGAAGAACTCCATCTCCATCTGCTCGAACTCGCGGGTGCGGAACACGAAGTTGCCGGGCGTGATCTCGTTGCGGAAGCTCTTGCCGATCTGGGCGATGCCGAAGGGCAGCTTCTTGCGCGTCGCGGTGACGACGTTGTTGAAGTTGATGAAGATGCCCTGGGCGGTCTCGGGCCGCAGGTAGGCCACCGAGGCGCTGTCCTGGACCGCGCCGACGTGGGTCTGGAACATCAGGTTGAACTGGCGCACCTCGGTCCAGTCGTCGGTGCCGCTGACCGGGCACTTGATGCCCTCGTCGAGGATCAGCTGGCGCAGCGCCTCGTTGTCGCCGACGGCCGTGTTGAGCTTCTCCTGCAGGACCTGGGACTTCTGGTCCTTGCCCTTCTTGCGGTACTTCTCGACCTTGGCCTCGACCAGGTGGTCGGCGCGGTAGCGCTGCTTCGAGGTCTTGTTGTCGATCAGCGGGTCGGAGAAGCCGCCGACGTGGCCGGAGGCCTTCCACACCTCGGGCGACTGGATGATCGCCGAGTCGATGCCGACCACGTCCTGCCGGTCGTAGACCAGGCTCCCCCACCAGGCGTCCTTGACCCGCCTCTTGAGCTCGACGCCGAGCGGCCCCCAGTCGTAGGTCGAGCCCTGCCCGCCGTAGATCTCGGAGGCCGGGAAGACGAAGCCCCGGCGCTTGCACAGGGAGACGATCTTGTCCATCAAGGCAGGCGGCGGCTTCGACATGGAGGAGGGATTCTAGCCGCGCGGGGGCGGCAGGCGCGGGAGCCTAGCGCTGCCCGCCGACCACCGGGACCAGCTCGGTGCCGCCGTCCCAATCGAACCTAATGGTGTGCACTCCCCCTTCCGTGACGGCGAATTCGGCCTCCCAGCTCTTCTCCAGCGGGATCGCGTATTCTGGCGGATTGCTGCCGAGGAACAGCAGCGGACCGCGGATCCGACAGCCATATTCGCCGACCGCGAACTGGACCGTTCGGAGGAAGGCGATGCCAGCCGGGAGATCCGAACCCGCGAGGAGGATCCTGGGCGGGATCCCGTCCTCGGGTCTCTCCCACTCCAAGCCGGCCGGAGACACCAGGCGGTCGAAGCCGGCGATCTCGAGCTTGAGGTAACCCACCGGCACCGGCCGGACCACGAGGCGGTGATGCCGGCCCGCGCGAATCCGCGCGTCCCCCTCGAAGCGGAAGAACTCGGCCGGGCAATCCAGGAAGAGGTCGCAGGGACCGACCGTCAGCAGGGTGGCGCGGCCGGGCGCCAGGTCTCGAAGCGGAATCTCCTCGGGTCGTCCCGGGGGAATCAAGCTGCCCGGGGCGGGCAACCGCTTGATCACCGCCGGCCCGGAATCCCCGGCGGGAAGGACCAGCTCGACCAGTCCCACCGGGAGACGGATGACCCTCTCGACCTCGTCCGGCCCGACCGGGAAGGGACCGAAGACCTGTTGGAGCCAAGCCTGTTCGGGGGTGATCCGGAGGTGATCCACCTGTCCGAACAGGAGCCGCGGTCGCCAAACGGCGTCCTCGCTGGTCCGGCCCTCCAGGAGGAGCCGCGCCTCGTCGATCCCGTTCCCGCCCCAGACTTCGACCTGGCAGGGGTGGACCGCTTCCCCGGCCGCCAGCACCCGCACCTCCAACTGCCGGGCGACCCCCAACTCGAGGACCTCAAGGTGGTTCTCGGCCGGCATGAGGAATGGAGCCAGCTCGAGACGCTCCTCGCCCAACGACAGCACCGGCCAGACCTGGCCGGCCGGGATCCGGAAGCGGCAGGCGTTGTTGAGGCCCAGGCTCGCCTCCCAGCTTTCGCCGGCGGTCCACGCGTCCGCCCAGGCCGGCTGCCGTTCGCCCTCACCGACGGGTTCCTCCAGCCGCTCCAGCCGTTGGTCCAGCCCAGCCCGCGAGGCACCGACCGTCTCGAAGTCGAAGGCTGAGTCGAGTTGGAGTCGGCACACCGCTCCGGCCAGGGCCTCCGGAGGGTCGGCCTGGAAGCGCAGCGTCAGCAGATGCATGCCGTCGACTTCGGCCTGATCCGGGTCCGGGGGAGGGGGAGGCCCCACCTTCAGCGATCGTCGTTCGCCCGCGGCCTCAGTTCCGTCGGCGGGGGTTAGAGGCGCTCCTGCCGCCTCCTCAGCGAAGCTCGTGCCTGGCGGCTCCCGCGGCGGGGAGGAGGTCTGCTCCAGCACCCAGAGGGCCCCCGCCACCAGCAGGGCCAGCAGAGGGAAGAGAAACTTGCGCACGACTATCCCACGTAGCGCCGCTTGGCCGCCACGGTCGCGAACTCGCCGTCCTCGACCCGGAAGGCGGTCAGGCTGCCGCCGTAGACGCAGCCGGTGTCGAGGCCCAGGGCCACCAGCCGGCCGCGGCTGGTGCAGCGGCACGGGATGGTCGAGCTGGTGTGGCCGAAGAAGACCAGCTCGGGTCCGGGGTGGACCTCGTACCAGAAGGGTTCACCGCGGACTCCCTTCAGGCGCCTCAGCCGCACCAGCTGCTCGACCGGGGTGTCCTCCACCCGGCGCCTCGGCACCACGCCGGCGTGGACCACGATCCAGTCCTGGTCCCCGTGCTTGCCGCGAAGGAAATACGGCCTCCCGCGCAAGCGCCCGAGCAGCTCCGCGGCGCAGCCGGCTTCGAAGGGGGCCAGTGGCGGCATCCCCCCGGTCTTGCGGGCCTCTCTCCCCCGACCCGCCCCCCCACCCAGTTCTCCCCGCGCCCGGCCACCCCACCA
>JACNJP010000402.1 GCA_014382465.1 Planctomycetota bacterium | reverse complement strand
TCTGTTTCGGAAAGTCGAGGTACGACCCCGAATAACAATCGATGTCTGACCCCTATTTAGCGGGACGCCTTGGCGCGGGCGAGGGCGGCTTCGACAGAGCCTTCGAGGGTGGTGCCCTCGACCTCCCGGAGTAGTTTCTCGAGCGACTTGGCCGCCTTGTCGGCCTCGCCTTCGCGGGCGTCGTCGTCGGCCTGGACCCGCTTCTTGTCGAGGGCGATCAGCGCCTTGATCTGCTTGTCGCGGATCCACTCGGTGCGGAGCGCTTCAAATTTCTCGGCGTGTGGCGTGCCCTTGAAGGCGCCGGCCTGCATCATCAGGTACTCGGTGGCCTCGAAGTAGCAGCCCTCCTCGCCGAGGGCCTTGGCGCGCTCGAGGCGGCGCTCGACGCAGGCGCCCAGATCCGCGAGGAAGGTGGTCGCCGCGACCTCGTCGTCCCCCTTGGCCCTCTCGGCGGCCTTGATGGCGTCCTTCATGCGCCCGGCGCACGCGAACTCCACCGCCTTGGCCAGGGTCTCGGGCCGCTCACCCGGATCCCAGGTCGGGCCGGCGTCTTGAGCTTGCCCCAGGAGCTTCGGCAGCATGCCGACCCAGTTTCCGCCGCCGGGGTGGCCGTGCCAGACGACCTCACCTTTGTGGTCGATGAGGAAGGCGTGCGGGATACCGCCGACCTCGTAGGCGCGCGCGCTCTTGTCGCCGCAACCGACCGGGTAGGGCATCGGCGTGTCTTCCATGAAGCGCTCGATCACTCCGGAGGACTCACCGGTCATCGCGAGCAGGGCCAGGCCCTGGGGCTCGAATTCCTCGAACACCTCAACGAGGTGCGGGATCGAGCGGACGCACGGGCCTCAGGTCGTCGACCAGAACTCGAGGAAGATCACCCGGCCGCGCAGGTCGGCCAGGCTGGTGCCGGGAGGCTGGTTGAGCCAATCTCGGGCCTCGATCTCCGGGGCCCAGGTGCCGGCCTCGCGCTGGGCGGCAGCAGCCGGCGCCAGGGCGGCGATCGCCAGCGGCAGGAGGAACAGGGGTGTCTTCATGGCGATCCAGGATACACGGTGGAATACGTGGAGGGGATGCCTGCAGCGGGTGGGGTTCAGCTCTCCTCCTTCAGCCAGCCCAAGGAGCGGAGGTTGCCTTTCAGCCAGTCGTGCGTCCTGTCATGGGCATCGGTCACCATGGCGAGGAGCTTGTCCCGATCTTCGTCGAGCAGAGCTCCGAGGGTGTGCTTCTCCCCGATCCAAAGCGGTGCCCAGGAGGACCAGAACCAGTCCTCCAGGTCCTCCCGGGGATCCCACAAGGCTGCGGTGGGCCGATCGGTCGTCATTTTCTCCTGATAGGAGCGCAGCTTCTCGCGCCCGCTTTCTCCATCGACCCACGCCAAGGCAGCGACCCGGACGTTCCGTCCGGAATCCCACGCCTTCGTCGCGAGGAGGCCATAGGCGAGGTAGATGCTCCAGCCGTCGACGCTGGCCTCGAGGTCTGGCGGGTACCACCTCGCCTCGACAGGCGGTACCACGAACTGGCTTGCTTTCTTGGGGCGCGTGTCGAATGAACCGGAATCCCAAGGGAGCCGAGAATGGACGCCTTCGAGGAGGGTGGTCGCCCTCGGGCGGAGTTGCTCGAGGAGCAGGATTGCCTGGCGAGTTTCGGGATCTCGATAGAGCCTTTCCACCAAGGGCTTGAGCGACTTCTTCGTTTCGGACATTTCGTGGTATTCCATTTCATCGATCAGGATCCGGCGAACGCTTTCAATGAAAGCGCGCACGAGATCAGGCGCGCCGGACTCCACGGCGCTCATGGCGCGAAGCGCCGTCCTCCATGAGGCCGCGAGCCAAGGGCAGGACGGTTGATCCCCCTTGGTCTCCGGGTCCCTTCCAGAGGGAGTGAGGAAGAGAACACAGCAGGGGATCCCCTCGAAGCTCTTGGCGATATACCCCTGGTAATGTTTGACTTGGTCCTTCTGCTCCAGGGCCCAGTGCTTGTTCTCGACACCCATCACGCCGACGACCTGGTCCTCGGCATCGAACAGGCGGATCAGGATGTCGACGCGGCGGTTCTTCGATGTCACCCACTCCACGCCAGCCTCGGCGTGATCCCATGAAAGACCCGCGAGCGGGAAGTCGGATTCATGGATTCTCTCGATCTCCCCGAGCCAGCCCTCCAGGAACCGCCGCCCGAGTCCATGGGCTCCGCGGGTGCTACAGAGGTTGGCGAGGATCCAGGATGAACGGTTCTCGCCGAGATGGAGGTTCGCAGCCTGGAAGACATCGAAACGAGGAGGTGGCTTCTCGTACTCGCGGAGCTTCTGGAAGTCCGGCGCCGCAAGGAGAGGTTCAAGGACATCGGTCATGGTGAAACGGCGTGAGGCTCGGAGGGGGGGACGCTGGAAAAGCCGATGGTGCGGACGCTGTCATGGCCGACCTCGGCCCTTGCAGCGTCGAGTAGGTCCTGAGTGCTCAGGCCACAAGATCGGGCCGTTGCCCTCGCGGTCCTGGCGGCACGAAGGATGGCGTTCTTGATTTCGCCCCCCGAGAGTTCGAGGTTCCCGAGGGCAAGGAAGTCGATCTCCTCGGCGAGCGGCACCTCCTTCGGGAGGAGCGTGCGCCAGATTCTGGCGCTCCGACGGCGGTCCGGGCGACGAAACTCGACCTTCTGGCCGATTCGTCGGCGCAGCGCCGGATCGAGGGCGTCGTGCCGGTTCGTGGCCAGGATGCAGAGGCCGGGATGGTTCTCCAATTCCTGCAGGAGCACGTCCACCTCGCGCACTTCCCAGGTCTTGGAGGCGTAGCCGCGGTCGAAGAAGAAGGCGTCCGCCTCATCCCAGAAGAGTACGGCGTCCTCGTCGGCGGCCTCCCGGAAGGCGCGGACGATGTTCTTCTCGGTTTCGCCCACCCAGCAACTCTGGATGACGGAGGCGTCCACCGTCAGGAGCGGACGGTCGAGCTCACCGGCCAGCGCTTCTGCGGTGGCGGTCTTGCCGACCCCCGGGGGGCCGGTGAAGAGCAAGGTCAGCCCGCTCCCATAAGGAATGGTGCGGCGCAGCCCCCAGGAGTCGAGGAGATCGCCCGGCGTCCGCGCATGATGGAGGATCGTTCGGAGCTCCCGGAGGGTGGCTTCGTCGTGGACCAACAGGTCCAGGCTCAACCGCGCCCGCCGCAAACGACCAGAACGGCTGCGCCAGCGGCGGGCTACGCCGAGCGCCAGCCGCCCGGCCTGCCCCAGCTCGAAATCCGCTTCGGCAAGGAGAGCTTCATCTTCCTCGCAGACCCCCGGCGGAACGCCGCCGCAGATCCGAATCCATCCGCGGGTGCGCAGCTCGCCGCCCCGGCGCAGCAGGCTCAGGTTGGGGCGGGCCTCGGTCAGGCTCCGCGCCATGCAGGCCGCCAGGTTCTGACCGCGGTAGAGGCGGTGGTCGGGAGGGAGGTGGCCGGCCTCCCGGCCCGCGAGGAGGAGGAGCAAGAGGGCTTCCCGGTCCTGGAGCTCCGCCAGGGCCTGCGCCATGGGCCAGTCCTCGTGCCCGACGAGGCCTCCGCGGAAGGCCCGCAGGAGGCGGCGGATCGAGTAGGGAATGCTCGTGCGACGCTTGCCTTCGGGCGGAACCGACTCGTCTTCCTCGAGCCGCCGTAGTCGCCGGCGCGCTGCGGCGGTGAGGCGGCGCAGTTGCTCGAGGGCGTCCTCGGGGTCGCGGAAACGCCACGCGGCCTCTTCGCAGCGGTGCCACACCCGCTGGATCAGGTCCGGAGCGACGGCGATCTGGGCGCGCATGGGGCTGTCAGCCTCGGTGAGCTGAACCAGCCCGCTCGCCACCAGGCGGGCGCCCGGCGCCATGATCCGCGCCGTACGCAGGGGGGGGACGCCGAAGGGCCGGAGCCGGACCTGGAGGTCTTCGAGGTCGGCGATCCAGTGGTTGGGGCCGAGGAGGCCGAAGGAGCTGGTGAGGAGGAGGAGGAACATTTCCGCCTCTTCGCGGTCGAGGCCCACATCACGGCATCGTTGGACGAGGAAGCCCTCACAGCTCGCCTCCTCCATGGCCCGGTGGAGCTCCTCCCGGACCTGTCCGGCGACCTCCTCCAAGTCGGCGATCTCCTCCGCCGTCTGGCAGCACTCCGCCGCCAGAGCCAAGCGGAAAAAGGCGCAGCAGGCCTCCAGGAGGTCGTCATCCTCGCGGAGGAGGACCGGGCGTTTTTCTAGCCAAGCCATGGCGTCGCGGCGGGCGTGCAGGAATTCAACAGGAGGGCGCAGGTCTTTCGCCATGCAAGCAGCTTCCCCTTCTGGTATGACATCAAGCGTCATACCCATCAAAAATGGCTGCAAACCGACGCCAGCTCGCACGTTGGAACCGCCTCCTGAAGGCCTTGCGTGGTGGCGGCAGGGTGACCGCAGCCTCCCTCGCCAAGGAGAATGGGGTCAGCGTCCGCACTATCCAGCGCGACCTCGACGCTCTGCGCGACGACTTCGGGGCGCGGGTTGAATATGACCCGGGCCTGCATTCACTGCGGCTGGTCGGCGAAGGCCACCGGCTGATGGGGATCGAGCTGTCCGAAGCCGAGCTGTTCCACCTCGTGGTGGGCGCTGGCATGGCGGCGCAGTTCGACGGCACACCCATCGCCGCGAGCCTCGCTCGGCTGTTCCGGAAGCTGAAGGACGTGCTCGATCCGCCCTGCGACCTGGACCCGGCGCTGAGCAAGGACTGGATTCGGTTCCACGGCTGGCCGACCCGCCCGACCCGCGAGGACGTGTGGGCAGAGCTGGTGCGCGGAGCGCGCTGGTTCCGCGTTGTCTCGATCCACTACCGCGCGGCCGGTCACCGCGACGCGGTCTGGATCGACGTCGAACCGGTCCACCTTTCTTGCAATCGTGGCGACTGGTACCTGCGCGCACGTCGCGCCGGCGGCCACACGCTGCGGACCTACGCGCTGTCGCGGGTGCTCAAGGCCCGCCCGACCCCGGCCACCTTCACTCCACGCGAAGAGGGCCGCAGCGCCGAGGAGCGCCCGCTCTTCTCGCGCTTCCGCAACAGCATTGGCCCCATCCGCGTGAAGGTGCGCTTCACGCCCGAGGCTGCCGAATGGGTGCGGGAGCGAGTCTGGCACCCTGAGCAGGAGCTGTGCGAGCACCGCGACGGCGGGTTGACGCTGACCCTTCCGATCGACGGCGACAAGGAGGCCATGGCCTGGGTGCTGCGGTGGGGGCCGAGCGGCCGCATCCTCGCGCCGGCCTGGCTGAAGCACCAGGTTCTCGAGGCGGTCACGGCCATGAAGGAAGCGCTCCGATGAGCCCGCGCCGCCCGTCGGCCTTCGAAATCCCCCCGCCCTCCCGCTAGACTCCCCGGATGGCTCTCAAGGAAATCCGCTGCGAGCTCTCCTGGTCCGCCAGCCGGGCCAAGGAGTTCCTGCGCTGCAAGCGCGAGTACTGGTACAGCCGATACGCCTCCTGGGGCTGGTGGAAGGAGGAACCCCGCGGCCAGAAGTTCGAGATCATGGTCCACAAGACCCTGAGCTCGCTGCCCGCCTACGCCGGCGACTGCATGCACCGGGCCGTCGAGCACTGGTTCCAGCTCCGCCGCGCCGGCAGCAGCATGAGCGCCCAGGAGCTCTACGAGGAGGCCCGGGAGCTGTTCCGCGAGGGTTGGCGGCAGTCGAGCAGCGGCGGCTGGAAGGCCCGCCCCAACAAGAGCACCCACCTCGAGGAGCACCACTACGGCCGCGAATTGCCCCCCGAGAGGCTCGAGGCGGTGCGCGCCCACCTCGAACGCTGCGCCAAGAACTTCTGCGAGATGCCGCAGCTCGAGGCGGTGCGCGCCGCCCACCCCGACGGCTGGCGCTCGCTCGAATCGCTCGACACCTACCCCTTCCTCGGCACCAAGATCTACGCCGTCCCCGACTTCGGCTACCAGGAAGGCGAAGCGGTCCACATCTGGGACTGGAAGACCGGCAAGCCGCGCCAGGAGGACCGGTTCCAGCTCCTCACCTACGCCCTCTACGCCTGTGAGAAGTGGGGCGCCGATCCGGAGCAGATCCACCTCTACGCCGCCTACATCGGCACCGGCGAGGTCCAGCCGGTCCCGGTCTCGATCGAGGCGCTGAGCCAGGCGCAGGACCTCGTGTCGGAGAGCGTGCGCGAGATGATGGAGGTCCACTACGACCCCGACGTCGATCCGGTCCAGATGGAGAACTGGCAGGCGACCGGTGCCCCGGACGCCTGCCAGTACTGCCGCTTCCGCGGCATCTGCGACGCGGCGCCGCGCTAGCCGACGACCTCCGCGAGGCCGTTGCTCAAGGCGAGGCCGACGACGTCGAAGGCCTGGATCCAGATCGGCCGGCCCGAGAGCGCCGCCGGGATCGGCGCCGACATGATGATGTTGCCGGACGGGTCGGCGAACAGCCGCGGCGCCTCGCGGATCGGCGGGCTCAGCTCGAGCACGCCGTAGGGCGTCCCGACCGGGCCGCCGCCGGCGAGCGAGTAGCCGATCCTGACCGCGCCGTTGGCGCTGAAGTAGCCGCCGTCGAGGACCGCGACCGCTCCGCCGACGAGGTTGCTGATGGTGATCTGCGGTCCCGCGGGCGTCGGGATCTCGACCACGCCGAAGAAGCCCGGGCTCCAGCTCGCGGCCGCGGCGTTGAACATGTCGTTCCACTCGCCCGGCCCGTAGATGCTGCCGAAGCCGTACATGTGGACCCAGTTCTCGATGCCGCCGTTGTTGTCCGGCTGCCCAGCCGCCCAGTTGGTGTAGGCGGAGGTCGCGCCGCTGGTCCACACGAAGACGCCCTCGACGGCCTCGTCGGTGTAGCCGATCCACAGGTCCCGCGCCAAGCCGTTGAAGTTGCCGAAGGTGTTGAACACCCAGTCGTTCTCGGGCTGGTCGTCGATCGTCGCGAGGTTGCCGCCGAGGATCACCGCGGCCGCCTCCGAGCTCACCCAGTCGCCCTGCTCGAGCAGGTGGTAGGTGTGGCCGTTGGCCGGGTTGACGGCGGTGAAGAGGATGGCGGGCGGCGGCGGTCCGGCGTCGTCGACGACGACGTTGTCGATGCCCCACTCCGAAGCGAAGTCGCCGGTGTAGTGCCAGGCGACGTTGACGCCGTTGACGCCGGCGTAGGCGCTGATGTCGGTGTTGAGCACCGACACGCCGTCGCCCGCGAGGTCATCGGCGACGTTGATGAAGGTGACGCCGTTGTCGAGCGAGACGTCGACGTAGTGGTGGTCGCGCCAGGAATAGTAGTAGACCCCCTGGTCGCAGTAGGCGAAGGCCTGCGCCGCGGTGGTCAGGTCCATCTGCGGCGTCATCAGGAAGTTGTCATTGGGGCCGGTGTAGTCGTCATGGAAGGCGTGGCCCGGCGCCAGATAGCGGTCGCCGTCGAGCTCCCAGCCGAAGCTGTTGCCGTTGTTGCCCTCGGTCCATCCGGCCGGCGGCACGAGGCCGGCGGAGAAGTCCTCGGTCAGGAAGGTCTGCTGGGCCGAGAGCGGGCCGGCGAGCAGGAGGGGAAGGAGCCAGGGGAGTGTCTTCATGGGGTGGGAACAAGGCGGGGGACTTTCCAATCCTACGGCCCCATCCGGTCCCCGGCAGAACCGGCCGCAAGACAAACCGCCGGCGCCGGAGCCTTCGCGGCTCGGCGTAGAGGAATCAGACCGTGGCCTTGCCGAATGCCGGCCGCCGGTTCTCCAGCAGCGCCGACATGCCCTCGAGGGCGTCGGGGTGCAGGAAGACCTCCTTCAGGCCCTCCAGCTCGAAGTCGAGGGCGGCGCTCAGCTCGAGCTGCTCGCCCTCGGCGAAGACCTTCTCGACCTGGAGCAGCGCGTGCGCCGACTTCTGGCCCATCTTCTTGGCCGCCCGCTCGAGCCGCGGGTCGCCCTGGGTGTCGGCGGCGCCGGACAGGATCTGGTCGACCGTGTGGGCCGAGAAGAAGTCCCACAAGGGCTGCCAGTCGGCCGACGGGGCGGTGGCCGGCGCGGTGCGGCCGCGGACCACGCCCTGGGCGATGGCGGCCTCGCAGCGGGCGTCGAGCTCGGCGAAGGAGACGGCGTCGTCGCACAGGCCGATGGCCGTGGCGGTGCGGGCGTCCACCATCTCGCCGGTGTAGACCAGCCACTTGGCCAGCGGCAGGCCGACCCGGCGCGCCAGCCGCTGGGTGCCGCCGAGGCCGGGGTAGATGCCGATGCCGGTCTCGGGGAAGCCGAAGGCCGCCTTGGGGCTGGCGATGACCCAGTCGCAGGCCAGCGCCAGCTCGGCGCCGCCGCCGAGCGCCAGGCCCTGCACCCGCGCCACCACCGGCTTGTGGCCGCCGTTGAGCAGCCGGTAGATCTGCTGGCCGGCCGCGGCGAAGTCGTAGATCGGGCCGAAGGTGTCGCGCTTCAGGTTGTCGACGAAGAACTTGACGTCGGCGCCGGCGACGAAGGCCTTGCCGGTCGAGCTGATGATGATGCCGCCGGTGTCGTGCTCACGCGCCAGGTGCATGGCGCTGATGAACTGCATGCCGGCCTTCTGGTTGAGCGCGTTCAGCGCCGCCGGCCGGTTGAGCAGCAGGTGGCTGTGCTCGCCGCGCTTCTCCACCGAGACGAGCTGGACCGGGATCCCGGCCGGGTTGGCGTCCTTGAGCAGGGTCGGCAGCTCGAGGCCGTGCGGCGAGACCGCGGCCTCGGCCAGGAGCTGGGCGCGCTCGACGCCGACCCTGTTCAGCAGGTGGAAGGGCCCGCGCGGCCACCGCAGCCCCACCAGGGCGCCGATGTCGGTGTCCTCGACGGTGCCGACCCCTTCCTCGACGAGCTGGCAGGCGACGTAGAAGACCACGCCGAGCAGGCGGTCGGCCACGTCGTCGTACCTGGACTCGTCCGGCTCGCCGGAGAAGTCCCAGTCGCCGCCCCTCTCCACCTGCGCGCACAGGCCCCTGGCCGGGGCGTAGAAGCCGTGCAGCTCGTGGCCGAGGGTGTTGGCGGCGTGCATCGAGATCGGCACGCCGGTGACGTTCATCAGCTCGAAGGGGCCCATGCCCACCCCGAAGGCCTTCTTCGCCGCCCACTCGATGGTGGCGATGTCGGCCACGCCCTCGTCGAGCAGCCGCACCGACTCGTTGATCCACGGCACGAAGTAGCGGTTGACGACGAAGCCGGGGGCGTCGGCGCTGCGGATCGGCGTCTTGCCGATGGCCTCCTGCGCAGCCCAGGCGGCCTGGAAGGCGGCCGGGTCGGTGCCGGCGTGGCTGATGACCTCGACCAGCCGGTTCATCGCCGGGTGGTAGAAGTAGTGCAGGCCGACCACGCGCTCGGGGTTGGGCGTGACCGCGGCGACGTCCTTGACGTAGAAGGAGGAGGTGTTCGTGCCGAGGATCGCGGTCGGCTTGCAGACCTCGCCGAGGCGCTTGAAGACGCTGCGCTTGACCTCGAGGTCTTCGAACACCGCCTCGACCACCAGGTCGACGTCCGCCAGCTCGGTCCAGTCGCTGGTGCCACGCAGCTTGCCGAGGATCTTCTCGACCTTCGCCGGCTTGAAGATGCCGCGCTCGACGCCCTTCTGGAGGGTGTCGCGGATGATCCCGAGGCCGCGCTCGACCTTGGCGTCGTCGAGGTCGACCAGGACCACCGGGTGGCCCTCGGCGGCGATCTTCTGGGCGATGCCGGAGCCCATGTTGCCGGCTCCGATGACGGCGAATTTTTCGATCTGGTAGGCGCTCATGGAATTTCCTTCTCCGGATGCACAGCGGCGGACGCCGTATTCTAGCGGCCCTCCGCCGCCTCGCCGGGCGGGGCGCGCCGCGATGATCCGACTCCATCATGTCCGCAAGAGCTACGGCGGCAGCGCCGGCTCCGGCACCGTGCTGGAGGTCGGCGAGTGGTCGGTGGCCGCCGGCGAGCGCGTGGCCCTGGTCGGCGCCAGCGGCTCGGGCAAGACCACCCTGCTCAACCTGCTGAGCGGCCTCGTCCTGCCCGATCACGGCCAGGTGTGGGTCGACGGCGTCGACATCGTCACCCTGGCCGAGCCGGCGCGGGACCGCTTCCGCGCCGCCAACTGCGGCTACCTGTTCCAATCCTTCCATCTGCTGGAGGGATTCAGCGCGGCCGAGAACGTCCGCCTCGGCGCCCGCTTCGCCGGCCACGCCCCCCCGCCCGGTCGGGCCGGG